>JAYTBY010000681.1:0-14429 GCA_043736755.1 Planctomycetota bacterium
GGTCACGGGCTTCGTCGCCTTCTTCCCCGACTCCGAGGTGACGCTCACGCGGTACTTGCCGGCCGGGAACGGACCGAACTTCTGTTCGGCGGGATCGAAACCGCCGCCTTGGGAACGCTCCATGATCTCCGAGAGGCCGAGTTGACCGGCGAGGTCGCGACCGTTCTCGTCGAGCACTTGTACCGACGCGATGAGGGGCTTCTTCTCGCCATCCATGACCTTGACGAGGATCAGCGTGCCCTTCTCCAGGACGAGCTTCACGGCCGACTTTCCCCCTTCCTCGACGCGAATCGCGGCCGAATCGCCGCTCGAAATCGTGTTCGTGCGCGCGCGGAACGTGTAGCGCCCGGCGCTCAAGCCGCTGTACTTCGCGCGCCCGGTTCCATCCGTCGTCACGAACGAGAAAACGTCGACCGCGCGGCCGGCCTCGTCGCGCGCGAACACGACGGCGCCCGAGACAGCGCGATCCGATTCGTCCACGACGGTGAGCTCGACGGACGCCGCAGCCTTCAGTCGGAAGTCGATACCACGTCTCCAATCACGCTCGCCGATCTCGATGCCGCTCTGCATCTCGCGGCCGCCGATCGCGGTGGAGTCACCCAACATGCCGCCGAGTTCGCTGCCGCCCGCCATGACGGTGTACGTTCCCGCCGGCAATCCCGTCGCGTCGTAGTCACCCTCGGGGTTCGTGCGCAGCTCGTGGAACTGACCACCCCAGGTCGTACCGGGCTTGCCCACGCCTTCGCGCACGATCGAAATGCGCGCGTTTCCGCCCGGTTTTCCGTCGACCCCGGTCACGCGACCACTGATGCGACCCTCGGGCAGCACGAGGTCGATCGTGAAGTCCGCCGACTTCGGGATCACGCGCCGCTCCTCGTGCACGCTCTGCTCGTTCGTCTGCGCGTTCATGCGCTGCACGGAGACGCTGTACCCGCCGGGACCGTCGAGCGTGCCCGCGAACGTGCCGTCCTTCTTCGTCTGCATCGCCTTGAGCGCGGTGAGACCTTTCTTGCCGCCCTCGGGCAGGAACATGACCGTCGCCGATGCGACCGGCGCGCCGGCCATCGTGACCTTGCCCGTGACGCGCACCGGATCCTCGGGCGCGGCACCGAGCACCACGTGCACGTCGGATCCTTCGGCGACTTCCGCGGTGGCCATCTTCAAGTTGGCGAGCATCGAGGACGCATCGAACTCACCCTCCTCGGAGACCATCGACTCTCCGCGCGTGGGCATCGCGATGACTTGGTAGCCGCCGGGATCGAGATGTTCGGCCTCGAAGCGGCCCTTTGCGTCCGTCGTCGTCATGCGTTGCGAGAACGTCTTCATGTCCTGCACTTGGATCATCATCGATGGCGCGGGCTTGCCCTCGTGGAAGACTTCGCCGGTGATGCGGCCGCCGTTCGTGAGCGTGAGCACGATGTCAGGGACGATCTGTCCCGGTGACAGATCCAACGCCAACGACGCGGAGCTCGCGTGGTCGTTGTGTTTGGCACGGATCGCGGTCGCGCCCGGACGAATGCCGATGAGCTCGAACTTCCCCTCCGCGTCGGTCTTCGTCTCGGGGAGCTTCGTGCTCGTGACCGCCCGCATCCACTCCGGCGAACCGTCGTCGACGCGGACGTCGGCTTCGGCGATCAACGATCCGTCGGGAGCACGCACGACGCCGCGCACGATGGCCGCGCGCTCCAACGCGATCGCGAACGGATCCGCTCCCGGCTCGATCGGCATCGTGAACTCGAGCGGTGTGGAGTCCGAGAAGCCCTCGGCCGACGCGTGCAGCTTCCACTTCCCCGTGTGCAGACCGGCGAGCAAGAACTCGCCGTTTTCGTGCTCGAAAGCCTCCTCCGCGGACTCCTGACCGAGCTCGGCAAGCATCCCTTCGCCGACGCCGTGTGCGCGTACCGTGAACTTCGTGATCGGGGCTCCGGACATGTCCACGACACGACCTTTCACTCCGGTCGGCGCGCGCAGGACGAGTTCGACACCTTGCGTGCCAGGCTTCACCGTGCTGGCTCGGCCCACGTGCTCGCGGTCGCGTCGCGCCTTCCAATCGCCGGCCTTCAGTTCCTCGCTTTCACCCTGGGGCAAAGCGCGCGCTTCGACGGAGAACGGGCCGGCGCCCAGCCCCGACACCGAAAAGCGGCCCTCGGAATCGGACTTCGCAGACCCCCGGGCACCTTTCAGTGCGTTGAACGCTCCCATTCCACCCATCTGGGACATGTCGAAGGTCACGTTGACTTCGATCTCTGCTCCGACCGTTCCGTCCGCCCAACGCACGACGCCCGAGATCGAGGCACCTTTCCCGAGCACGAGCACGATGCCTTCGACGGCGCCACCGTCGAGGACCTCGACCTTCGCCGTCTTCTCGAGGAGCCATCCGTCGAGCGTCCCGTGGATCTCGGCGGCACCCGCGGAGACGCCGGGGAGTTCGAACGAGCCGTCGGCGTTCGACTGGGCTTTCCGAATCGCCTCGTCGTCGAAGCCGAACATGCGGCCCTTCTTCTTCGCGCTGACCTCGGCGCCGGCCACGGGAACTCCGTCGGCGCTCTTCACGCTGCCGCGGACGATGCCACCGGCGGGAAAGCTGAGTTCGAGAGCTTTTCCGCGGCCGGGCGCGAGGTCCAGGGCCTCGGTGCTTGCCGCCGCCAATCGCGCCGGCGTGCCCTTCACCGTGTACGTCTGCGCCGGATCGAGCGCGCGGAACTCGAACAGACCCTCGTTCACGTAGGCCTCGCGATCCACGCCGCGGAAGAAACGCATGTCGGCCCCGCCCATGCTCTCGGGGCGCGTGCGGAGGTCGAGTTCCAGGCCTTCGATCTGAGCGGGATCGCTGCCCGCGGGAACCACGGCGACGCCTTCGATCCAAGCGCCGCACAGTGCGACGAGGTTCACGCGGCCTAAGGCTTCGGTGAGCACGACCGCTTCCGACTCGCGCCCGTACCACGACCGGCCGACCACGATCAGGTGCGCTTCCTTGACGCTCGCGTCGATGTCGATTCGATAGCGACCGTCGGGTTCGACGCGGCCGCGGCCGAGGAGACGACCCTCTGCGGCCACTGGCTCTGGGGCTCCACCCCGCTCGAGCGGATTCGACGAGCGGAAGCGTGACCGCGCCTTCGTGTTCGCTGCGCGCAGCGCGTCCTCGATGTCCGACTCGGTGCGCAACGCGAACACCTCGGCGGTCTCGTCGAACGCGCACCCGGCGGGTCCCACGACGCGGCCTTCGATCGCGGCGCGCGGCCCGCTGTTCGCCGCACTTTCGATGGGGGCATCGGCCCGGGCGAGCGTTTCGGGGGCTGGGGTCACGAGCTCCGACGGTGGTTCGACGGCGATGGGCTCGGACGCGACCGACGACGCGGTGGCCCGCGAGGCACCCGAACCCTGGCTGGGATCCAGTGGGGTCGAGCCGGGCTCGTTCGAGACGACTCGCAGCAGGACGACGAGCAGGGCGGCGACGACGCCGAGGGCCAGGGCGAGGAGGAGGGGGCGCTTCATGGGGGGGCCGCGAGGCGTCGAAACGAGGGGTCGAAGGGCGATGCTACGCCGGATCCAGCGTCGGCCTTCGCGAGTCTCGCCGCGCGGGAGTGGAAAAAGTCCCGTAGCGCACTCGATCGCTAGACTCCTACCGAGTTCGCTCCCACGACCCAGCACCTCGATGACACACGAATCCCGGCCTTCGACGCGCAGTTCCGACTCGAGCGACGTGGGTGAGGGCGCGCGGGCCGATGCGGCCGAGGTCGTACGGCGCTGGCGCGAGGAAGTGCACGCGAAAGCGGCGCTGAAGTCGCCCGAGAGGCGCGCGCGGTTCGCGACGAGTTCAGGCGTAGAACTCGCCCCCGTGTACGGCGCGGCGGCGGACGGCGGCATGCCGGGCGTCTATCCGTACACGCGCGGCATCCGGCCGAGCATGTACCGCGGCCAACTCTGGACCATGCGGCAGTACGCCGGTTTCACCAGCGCCCGCGAGACGAACACGCGCTTTCGACTGCTGCTCGACAACGGACAGACGGGCCTTTCGACCGCTTTCGACCTGCCGACGCAGATCGGCTACGACTCCGATCATTCGCTGGCGAAGTACGAGTGCGGTCGCGTCGGCGTGCCGATCAATTCGCTGCTCGACGTCGAACTGCTGTTCGAGAGTATCCCGCTCGAGACCGTGTCGACGTCGATGACGATCAACGCGACGGCGACCGTGCTCTTGGCGCTGTACTGCGCGCTGGCGAAGAAGCGCGGCATCCCGCTCGCGAAGCTGCGCGGCACGGTCCAGAACGACATCTTGAAGGAGTACGCGGCGCGCGGGAACTATCGTTTTCCCGCGGGACCGTCGATGCGTCTCACGACGGACCTCATGGCGTTCTGCGCCGCTGAAGTGCCGCAGTGGAACACGATCTCGATCAGCGGTTACCACATCCGCGAGGCGGGCTCGACGGCGGCGCAGGAGTTGGCGTTCACGCTCGGCAACGGACGCGCTTATGTCCGCGCAGCGATCGCTGCCGGAATCGCGATCGACGAGTTCGCGCCGCGCTTGTCCTTCTTCTTCAACGCGCACAACCACCTGTTCGAGGAGGTGGCGAAGTTCCGCGCCGCGCGCCGCATGTGGGCGCGGATGATGCGCGAGGAATTCGGTGCCAAGGACGAACGCTCGTGGATGCTGCGTTTCCACACGCAAACGGCCGGGTCGATGCTGACCAGCCAGCAACCGGAGAACAACGTCGTGCGCGTGACGATCCAAGCGCTCGCGGCGGTGCTCGGCGGCACGCAATCGCTGCACACGAACGGCATGGACGAGGCGCTGTCCTTGCCCACGGAGAAGACGGCGCGGCTCGCGCTGCGGACGCAGCAGATCCTCGGCTACGAGAGCGGCATCGCGGACGTCGTCGATCCGTTGGGTGGGTCGCCGTACGTCGAGGCGCTGACGGATGAGCTCGAGGCGCGCGCGCTCGAACTCTTGCGCGAAGTCGATCGCCGCGGCGGACCCGTCGCGGCCATCGAATCCGGTTGGGTCCAGCGCGAGATCCAGAAGAGCGCGATGACTTGGTTACGCGGCGTCGAGAGCGGTGACGAGGTTGTCGTCGGCGTGAATCGCTACCAGGTGGCCGAGGGCGAGCCCGAGCTGTTCAAGCCCAGCGAGGACGCGCGCCGCCAAGTCCTCGTAGACCTCCAAACCGTGCGGAAACGCCGCGATTCCGTGCGCGTCGAGGGGACGCTCCAAGCTCTCGAACGCGACGCACGCGGAACCGCGAACCTGATGCACCCGATCCTCGCCGCCGTCGAGGTCGACGCGACGATCGGCGAGATCTGCGCCGTGCTCGAGCGCGTGTTCGGCAAATACCGCCCGCCGGAGGTTCTCTGATGTCCGCTCATGCCGTTCCGACTGCGCTGCAAGGCGTGGTCAAGGGGCTCCATCACGTCGCGATCGCCGTGAAGTCGCTCAGCCTTGCACGTCCGGCGTACGAACAAGCTCTCGGTCTCTCGGCGACCGAGCCGGAGTTCGTCCCCGATCAACGCGTGAACGTGCTCGTCCTCTTCGCCGGCACGCAGCGCATCGAGCTGGTCGAGCCCGCGTCGCCCGATTCGCCGATCACGAAGTTCCTCGAGAAGAACGGTGGGGGCATCCATCATCTCGCTTGGCAAGTGGACGACGTCACGGTTGCGATTGCGCACTTGAAAGCACGGGGGATTCGGATGATCGACGAAGCACCGCGTTCGGGCGCACACGGGACGACGATCGCTTTCGTGCACCCGAAGTCGACCGGCGGCGTGCTCATGGAGCTCGTCCAAGAACCCCGTGGAGGACATCACACATGAGTCAGCAACGTCCGACATGTCGAAACTGCCGCGCCACGATGGAGGAGGGCTGGGTCGCCGACAAGGGCCACGCCAACTCGGTCGAGCAGGCGAAGTGGGTCGCTGGCGAGCCGCAGCATCAGAAGTGGCTGGGCATGAACATGGGAATCACGACAAAGGGCAAGAAGCAGTTCGACGTGACCGTGTGGCGCTGCGACAAGTGCGGCTTGCTCGAGAGCTACGCTCTCTGAGCAGGGAACGCGAACACCGCAGCGCTGATTGGCGCTGCGGTGCCGCATGCGGAACCCGATGACGCGACGTCAGGGAATCCAGACCGCCTGCAAGCTCTGCGTGACGGTCTGCGCGAACCCGGTGGTGCACGCGAAGACACCGTTGCCGCCGCCGCTGGTTCCGACCGTCCGGTACGCGGCGTAGTAGTAGCGCGTCTGTCCGGCCAGGATCGGAGCGCCGAGCTGCGCTGAGCGCGCGGCGATCCGCACTTCGCCCGCGTAGGGCGCGGTGGCAGCGGCCTGCGTCCCGAGCGGCGTCGAAGGCTTCGTGTAGAGCAGGAGCTGCGTTCCCGCGACGCAGCGCACTCCGCGTCCCGAGAACACCGCGGTCGAGAGCGGCGCAGTGCCCTGGTAGAAGAACACGGTCTGGTTCGTCGGGAGGTTCAACGCGGTGAGCAACATCGAGTCGTCGCCGACGGACGAGATGCCGGTGCCATACAACTTCGAGCCTCCGGTGTTGCTCGGGTTGTTGCAGCCGCGCCCATACTGGCTCGGTGCATTGCCGCACGGGCACGTGGGGACGCCGTCGTATCCCGGGTGGCAGAAGCTGGTGAAGAGCGCGTTGTCGTACAGCGCCGCGCGAGCCGGATTGCCCGCCGCCGGCGACTGGTGGAGGAGCAGGTTCAACCTCCACGAGAGGCCCGAGCCGTGTGTCGACGCGATCCGTGCCGGCCACGCCGGACCGTAGTCGACGATCTGGAACTCGGAGAGCAACAGTCGGTTGCCGACTCCCGCCAGCGTGGCGACGTGGATCGATCCGACGGTCGCGTCGTAGCCGTAGCCGTTGGCACCGCGCTCGTCCGTGTAGGTGATCGCGAACGAGCGGCCGTCGGTGTCGATGCTCGGACAGGTCTGACCGCCGCGCGGGTAGGGGTTCCCAGCGAGCTCGACGAGCCACCCCACGTTCTCGGCGTCGACCCATGTCAGGCCGTCGACGAGAACGGCGACGACGTCGTCGTCGGGGTCGGGGACCGTGAACGCCCGCTTGCTGAAGGCGAACGCCCACCGGTCCGTGCCACCGAGCGCGTGCGAAACCGTCATCCGCGGTGAGTAGCCATCCAGGTAGGCGAGGCGCGCGGGCGGGAGCGCGGCTCCGTTCCACGAGATGCGCGTTCCCCAGACGTCCTGGTCGTCGGTCCAGACCGCGTTCCAGGAAGTTCCGCGTTTCGACCGGGAGATCGCCAGCTCGGGAGTCGGCGAGGGAACCGGCGGAGTCGGCGGCGCGATCGACTGCTCCGTTCCCACGAACGTCGTGCCGTTCAGCATCCGATAGTGGAAGAACTCGGTATTTCGGTCCATCCAACCGACGAGGAAGTAGGACGGCCCGCTGGGGTACGGGTCCCCGCAGACCGACAGCTTCTCCGCGAAGGTCGTCGCGCTCGAGGCCACCGTCACGACTGCGCTCTGCGCGCCGCTCGCCGCCGAGATCGTCTGCGCCTCGATCGTTCCGTTGAGTAGCCACCCGAGCAGGAACTGGTTGCTCGCGTTGTTGTTGGCGCAGCGCGGGCTCCGCGCGCGGTGCGTACTCGTGAAGCCCGAGGCGATCGTCTGGCCATTGAGTGTGCCGACAAGGCGCCACACGAGGTGCCCCATTCGAGAACCGGACTCTGCCACCCAAGTGTCGAGCCACACGATCAACCAACGCCCGTGCGTCGCGTCGTAGACGCAGTCGAGCGTGTCGAGGCGCTCGTGATCGTAGGACCCGAGCGGCTGGCCGCCGCTCGAGACGATCGTCCATGTCGAGATGATCGGATCGATAGTGAGCGGCAGGCGCGCCGTCGCGACGAAGCTCGCCGGCACTCGGATCTCGATCTCGTCGCCGATCAGCGTGGTCGGCGCCGCGATGCTCGCCCCGCTCGCATCGAGTGCTGTCGCGCGGCCGTACCGGACGCCGCCGCGTTCGTTCGCGAACTCGATCCCGGCGTCGGTCTCGAAAGCCATCAGGTCCGTCGTGACCGCGATCCGCAGCACGACCTCGTCGCGGGCGGGGAGCTCGTCGAGGACGAAGACCTGCTCGATCGAGTCGGCGCGGATCTCGTACCGCTCGGTCACGCCGCCCCGGTCGTAGCGCATCGCCTCGCCAGCGCGCAGCACCGGCGTCGACCGCTCATAGGCGAGCGCTTCGTCGCCGACCAACACACTCGCCAGCGCGAACCCGACCGGCCACGTGCGCGGCGCGTCGCTGCCGAGGAACGGTGTGTAGCTCGCTCCCTCGGCTCCGAACCGCGCCATGTAGTTCGATCCGCGGACCCGGCGGGTGCCGTCGGCGTCCTCGGCGTGGAGCGGGCGGTCTGGATCGAGCGCGGCGAGCCGCGTGAAATCCGGCGGAGGCGGCACCTCACCGAGCGCGGCGCCGGCGGCATCGAGCCACGCACGCTCGACGCGCGGGTCGAGCGGCCCTGTTTCCTCGACGATCGGGGCGCGCCCGGGGACGGCGTCGTCCACAGCGTTCCGGGGGCTTTCGCTCCGCGTCGGCCCGTCCGTGCGGACGGATGTGGGCGCCCCGGATTCCGCACCTGCGGAGTGCTCGACTTGCGACTCCTGTGCGAGCGCAACGGGCGGCCGGTGCTGGTTGGCGGACAGCCAGGTCGCGCCGAGCGCGACGATCGCGAGTGGAAGTTGATGGACGTGAAGCATGGGATTCTCGGGTGACTTCGATTGCGGCCGCCGCTCCTCGCCGGGCGCGGAGCAAAGTGGCGGCTGACCCAAGACCGTCGAATGCCCGCGAAACCCGACACGGATTCCCTGAAGACTTGGTGACCGGGATGGAGAGCCGGTCGGAGGCCCGGCCGGGCTTCGCGTGCCGGAATGCTGCGGACCGCTAGGCTCGCCAAGACCGCCGAGCGGGCGCTCTCGGGATTCTGCCGATGGCCGCGACACCCGAGTTCGAAGCATCCGAAGCCTCTGGGGTCCGACTCGCGGTCCAACCGAGTCTCGAAGGGGACTCTGCTACGATCCGAGCAGAAAGCCCTGACCGAGAGCGCACAGTGAACGAAGCCACCCAGAAGCCCCTCGCGCCCGTCCCTCCGCCCTCCGAATCGGCCACCGAGCGCTTGCAGAACATGCGCGAGCAATCGCTGCTCGGCGGCGGCGCCGAACGCATCGCCGCGCAACACAAGAAGGGCAAGCTGACGGCGCGCGAGCGCATCGACTTCCTCGTGGACGAAGGCAGCTTCGTCGAGCTCGATCGCTTCGTGACGACGCGCTGCACCGACTTCGGAATGCAGAACCAAGTCGTCCTCGGCGACGGCGTCGTCACGGGGCACGCTTTGATCGACGGCCGACCCGTCTACCTGTTCAGCCAGGACTTCACTGTCCTCGGCGGATCGCTGGGCGAGATGCACGCCGCGAAGATCTGCAAGGTCATGGACATGGCGCTGAAGGTCGGCGTGCCCGTGATCGGGCTCAACGACTCCGGCGGCGCGCGCATCCAAGAAGGCGTCGATTCGCTGGGCGGATACGCCGAGATCTTCTGGCGCAACGTGCAAGCCTCGGGCGTGGTCCCGCAAATCAGTGCGATCCTCGGACCGTGCGCCGGCGGCGCCGTGTACAGCCCGGCCATCACGGACTTCATCCTGATGGTCGAGGGCACGAGTTACATGCACATCACGGGCCCTGACGTCGTGAAAGCCGTGACGCACGAGGACGTCACCAGCGAATCGATCGGCGGTTCGGCGGTTCACGCCGGGAAATCAGGCGTCGCGCACTTCACGTCGCCAACGGACAAGAGCGCGATGATGCTCTTGCGCAGGCTCTTGTCGTTCCTGCCGCTGAACAACGCCGAGGATCCGCCGTTCGTGCCGACGGACGATCCGCACGATCGCGAGGACCCTGAACTCGACACGTTGATCCCCACGGATCCGTCGAAGCCCTACGACGCAAAACGCGTGATCGAGCGCATCGTCGACCGCGGTTCGTGGCTCGAGGTCCAGCCCGACTGGGCGCAGAACATCATCATCGGTTTCGCGCGGCTCGGCGGTCGCGCCGTGGGCATCGTCGCGAACCAACCGGCGGTTCTGGCCGGATGCGTCGACATCGACGCATCGATCAAGGGCGCGCGCTTCATCCGCTTCTGCGACGCGTTCAACATTCCGATCGTCACGCTCGAGGACGTGCCCGGCTTCCTGCCCGGCACGGTGCAGGAGTTCGGCGGCATCATTCGGCACGGTGCGAAGCTCATGTACGCGTACGCCGAAGCAACGGTGCCGAAGCTGACCGTGATCACGCGCAAGGGCTATGGCGGCGCGTACGACGTGATGGCCAGCAAGCACCTGCGTGCCGACGTGAACCTGGCGTGGCCGGGCGCGACGATCGCCGTGATGGGCGCGGCCGGCGCCGCGAAGATCATCTACAAGCGCGACATCGAGAAGTCGGCCGACAAAGCCGCGACCGAGGCCGCGGCGACGGCGGAATACGAGCTGAAGTTCAACAACCCGTATCGAGCTGCGGCACGCGGCGTGATCGACGACGTGATCGACGCGCGGCGGACGCGGCCGATCCTGATCCGGTCGCTCGAGCTCTTGAAGACCAAGAACGAGCATCGGCCGGTGAGGAAGCACGGGAACATCCCGCTCTGATGGCGCGGGTTGCAACCCGAGGGACTGGACGCGCGATCGGACCGCGTGGGTGCTGACCGGCGAGCCGGAGGTGCTGTTCACCGGCCGCGACGGACACTCTGGACTCCGGGATGTCCGCGCGCCGCTCCGCCTGCTACCCGGGAAGGCCGCGGGCGGGTAGGGCGTGCGCGAAGCCGGGCACGACTGCCGAGCGCTCTGGAGCCGGGACGGCGCGGACGGTGGCGAATCGGTCGAAGCGCGGTGCGACCGATGCGGGTCGTCGGCCATGTGGCCACTTTCCACGCCCGAACGAGGCCGATCGTGCGGCCACGGACCGAGCCGCTGCGATAGGCTGAACGACAACCCCTCTGGAGTCACTGCCGTGCGCCCGTCGATCACCACGCTCATCATCGCTCTCGGTGCCGGTCCCGCGTTCGCGCAAGGCACGGTTCCGCTCGTCGGCCCCTACCACTTCGGTCGCGTGCACATGCGGCACGGTGCGAGCTGCGCACCGATGCAGACCGCGATCGGTGCCGAAGTGGGCACCGTCACGTTCGCGTCGAACGGCACGTACTCGTCCTCGTCGAGCGATCACGAGGTCTGCCAGACCGGGACGACGACGGACACGCCCGGCGGCGGACCGGGTACGTACGACGTCGGCACCGACGGGACGATGACGCTCGATCCGGGTCCGAACCCCGTGCGCGTCAGCGTCGGTCGCGACCTCCTCGCCCTGACCTGGTCCGGCGATTCGGCGACGCAGGATCCGTACCTCGCGATCGCGACGAAGGCGGCGAGCGGCCTCGGCACGAGCGCTCTCACCGGCAGCTATCACGTCGCCGCGTTCGGATTCTCGAACGACGGCACGGGTACGGGCGCGATTCTGTGGAAGGGATCGATCACGTTCAGCGGCGGCGGCACTTTCGGCGCGAGCTTGCAGCAGAAGGCGATGAGCAGCGCCGGCACGACGACGTTCACGAACCCGATGGTGTCCGGCACGTGCACGATCGCCAGTGCGGGGCAACTCGCGCTCGCCGGGTTGCCCGGCGCGGTCGCGTGGAACGGCGCGGTCGCGGCGGACGGTGCGTTCTTCTTCGCGGTCGATGCAGAAGGGCAGGACGTCGCGCTCGTGATCGGGCTGCGCTACGCCGTCGGCGCGACGCTCGACCTGCCCGGCGGCGCGCGCAATGGCACGAACATCCATGCGGCCTTCGGCACGGGACCGTTCCGGCCGGAGTTCTGCTCGAGTTCGTTCCAAGCGGCGATCGACGGGACCGCGGGGACGCACTTCGCGACGAGCATCGAGGTGTGCCAGGTGCCCGGCGCGAGCGGAGTCGGTACCGCGTCGGGCGGTGGAACCTACACGCTGAACGCCGATGGATCGTCGTGCGTGTACGAAGGCGTGGGCGGTCCGTGCTTGCTCGGCGCGATCGACTCGACGGGCGACTACGCGTTCCACATGACCTTCCTCATGCCCGCCGCGTTCGACTTCACGTTCCACCTCCGCTCGGCATTGCCCTTCGTTGCCGTCTGCGTGGGCGACGACAGCGGGACGCCGTGCCCGTGCGGTAACGCGAGTGCCTCGGGCGGACGACGCGGGTGCTCGAACTCATTGGGATTCGGCGGACGATTGACCGCGAGCGGGTTGCCGAGCATCGCGAGCGACACGCTCCTCCTCGCGGGCGGAGACATGCCGAATTCGTCGGCCTTGTACTTCCAGGGGACGACGCCGCAGGGCGGCGGGATCGGGGCGGTGTTCGGCGACGGTCTGCGTTGCGCGGCGGGGGCGGTGCTCCGACTCGGCACGAAGATCAATGCCGGTAACGCGTCGATGTATCCCGAGGGTGGCGATCTCTCGGTCTCGGTGCGCGGCGCGATCGCTGCGCCGGGTTCGCGGACGTACCAAGTCTGGTATCGCAACGCGGCGGCGTTCTGCACCGCGAGCACGTTCAACTTGACGAACGGGCTCGTCGTGTTGTGGGGCGCGTGACCGGGATCGGCGATTCGAGCGTGCGCACGGTCCTCGTCACCGGAGCCAACCGCGGCATCGGTCTCGCGGCATCCCGCGCGTTGGCTCGACACGGGTTGCGTGTCGTCCTCACCGCACGTCGCATGGAAGACGCGGTCGAGGCGGCGCGTGAGCTTCGCGTCGAGGACGTGGAAGTCGAACCCGAGCAACTCGACCTCGCATCCGAGGAGTCGGTCCAGGCCTGCGCGACGCGGCTCGAACGCGCAGGTCGGCACATCGACGTGCTCGTCAACAACGGCGCAGTCCTGTTCGAGGGCGACGTGCTCTCGACACGCTCCGAGGACCTCGCGCGCTCCGTCGAAGTCAACTTGCTCGGCGCACTGTGGTGCTGTCGCGCGTTCGTGCCGGGAATGGTCGCGCGCAAATACGGTCGCGTCGTCAACGTGTCCTCGGGGTGGGGTTCGTTTGCCGAAGGGCTCGACGGTCCCGCGAGCTACTCGATCACGAAGGCTGCGCTCAACGCGTTGACCGTGAGCCTCGCGCGCACGACGACCGGCGACGTCAAGGTCAACGCGTGCTCGCCCGGTTGGGTGCGCACACGCATGGGCGGCGCCGGCGCGGATCGGTCGCCCGAGGAAGGCGCGAACGTCATCGTCTGGCTCGCGACGCTGCCGGGGGAAGGTCCTGACGGCGGCTTCTTCCGCGACCGTGAATCGATCGCTTGGTGAGGATCAGGCGAGCGGCTCGATGTCCTTCAACAGCCGCGCGATCGACACGGCGCGGATCTTCGGCCCGAGCGGATACGTCTCCTCACCGATGTGCACGATGTCGAGGCGTTCCAGGCCGAGATCCTCGATCGCGATGCGCATCGACTTCGTGATTTCGGGCGCGACGGTGTGTTTGAACTCGAAACCCAAGCGGTGTTTGCCGCGCACGACGAAGAGGTCGAGTTCGGCGCCTTGGTGCGTCGCCCAGAAAGTGCACTCGCGATGGCTTGCGCCGAGACGGCGAATCGTCTCGTTGAGCGCGAAGCCCTCGAACGAAGCGCCGACCTTCGGGTGATTCGATACCGCGTGCGCGTCGCGCAGTTCGAGCAGCTCGTGCAGGATGCCGCTGTCCCGCACGTAGACCTTGGGCGCTTTCACCAGCCTCTTTCCGGTGTTCACGGCCCACGGGCGGAGCACACGGATCATGTAGGTCGACTCGAGAACATCGACGTAGCGGCGGACAGTCGCTTCGCTGATCGCGAACGCGCGCGCGAACTCGGCGCCGTTCCATATCTGACCGTGGTAGTGCGCGATCATCACCCAGAAGCGCTCGATGGTGGAAGCCGGCATGCGCAGCCCGAGGTCGGACAAGTCGCGTTCGAGGTAGCCGCGCACGATGTCGCGACGCCAGCCGAAGCTCGACGAAACGGATCGCGCGCTGTAGGACCGCGGGTAGCCTCCACGCGTCCACAGAGAGTTCCAGTTCTTGCCCCCGGAGTCTTTCAGGCCGAGGCCGCCGAGTTCGAAGTGGGCAAGGCGCCCGGCCAGCGACTCCGAACTCTGGCGCAGGAATCGCGGCGTCGCGCTGCCGAGAACCAAAAAGCGCGCGGGTGTGCGCTCGCGATCAGCGAGCGGGCGTAGCGCCGTGAAAATGCCCGGCTCGCGCTGCACCTCGTCGATCACGACGAGGCCGCGCAAAGGCTCGAGCGCGGTCTCGGGCTCCGCGAGCTGGATCGCGTGCCGTCGACGCTCCAGATCGAACACCTGGCGTGGTCCTTTCCAGCGACGAGCCACGGCTTTCGCCAGCGTCGTCTTGCCGATCTGCCGCGGTCCGAGGAGC
>JAYTBY010000682.1:0-2926 GCA_043736755.1 Planctomycetota bacterium
CAAGCGCCAGCTTCGAGTGGCGTCGCCGCGCAGTGCGCGCGCCCGAGGACCGCACCGGCACCGCGGGCGAATCCACCGGTCATCGCCACCGGCAACAACAGCGAGGCCACGAGGCCCTCACCGGCGCCGCGGGCGAATCCTCCGCTCGGGCCGAGGCCCCCGACCGCCCCAGAGCCCTGGGAGCGGTCTTGTTGCTCCCCGAGTCTCACGCTCACGGCAGATTCGAAGCCCAGGCCTAGAAAGGTCCGATAGACTTCTGGATCGGACCCCTCCGCGAGCTCTCCGCGGACGCCTGATCGAGCCCGACGCCCGCCTCACCCTCTCGACTGCACACCATGCGCCGGATGCGCGTCCTCTTCATCGACGAGTACCTCCCCCAGGAGATGCTCGGCGTCATGTACCTCTCGCGGGCCATCAAGGACGCGGGGCACGAATGCAAGTGCCTATTCATCCCGGACAAGGACTGGCTGGCGAAGGTCGCCGAGTTCAACCCGGACGTCGTCCTCTACTCGATGACGACCGGCATGCACATGTACTTCGCGGACGTGAACCGCAAGGTGAAGTCCGTGCTGCCGCACGTGTGGGCCGTCGCGGGCGGACCGCATCCGACGTTCTCCCCGGAGTACCTCAAGGAAGAGGGCATGGATGCCATCTGCCGTGGGGAGGGCGAGCACGCGATCGTCGAGTTCTTGAACTTGCTCTCCGAAGACAAGAGCGTCGTGAACGTCGCGAACTTCCACATCAAGGATCGCGAGACCGGCGAGATCTACGAGAACCCGGTTCGTCCGATCATCAAGGAGCTCGAGTCGATCGGCTTCCCCGACCGTGAGGTCGTGTACGAGGCCGGCGCGATCTATCGCGAGTCGGATCGCAAGGTGTTCGTGACGCAGCGCGGTTGCCCGATGCCGTGCACGTTCTGCTTCCACCACGCGATGAAGAAGAACGTCTACGGGATTCGCAATCCCGAGTACGTGCGCAAGCGCTCCGTCTCGCACGTCATCGACGAGATCAACCAGGTCAAGCGCAATTACAACCTGAAGTTCGTCCACTTCGTCGACGACATCTTCAATCTGCGCACGGACTGGCTCGAGGAATTCTGCGAGCGCTACCCGAAGGAAGTGGGCCTGCCCTTCGACGTCATCTTGATGGCGAACATGACGACGGAGCACCACATCAAGTTGCTCGCGAGCGCGGGCTGCGTCTATGCGCGCATCGCCTTCGAAGCTGCGAACGATTACGTCCGCAACGCCATCTTCAAGAAGCACACGACGCGTCAGCAGCTCGTCGACGCTTCCGGTTGGATCCGCAAGCACGGGATTCGACTCGGATCCTTGAACATCCTCGGCGGCCCGGGCGGCACGATCGAGGACGACATCGACACGCTGAAGCTCAACATCGAGTGCAAGGTCGACCACCCGCTCGCTTCGCTGATGCAGCCGTACCCGGGTTTCGAGATCAACGAGATCACGAAGCAGATGGGATACGCGGTCTCGGCGTACGAGGACTTCCCGGTCAACTTCCGTCGCACGATGCCGATCGAGTACGACGACAAGCGCGCGATCGAGAACCTCCACAAGATGTTCACGCTGACGGTGCGCTATCCGTTCCTGCTTCCGTTCACGCGCCGCGTCGTGAAAATCGGTTGGATGTACCGACCGCTGCTCGTGCTCTCGATGCTCCACGCGGAGTACCTCGTCGCCGAGCAGGCGAAGCTCTACGCCGCCGCGCAGGGTTTGTCCGGTCCGCGCTATTGGACACCGGTGGACTTCGCCTATCGCCTCTCGACCAAGGGCGTCTTCCGCGTTTATCAGGCCTGCTTTGCGAAGCTGTTCGAGCACTTCGGCCGGGCTCCCAGCCAGATCAAGATCAAGCTGCAGATGGGTGACGAGCGCGTCGTGGCGCACATGGACTGAAGCCTCGCATCGCGCGAGTTCGAGCGCGGGGCCCTCGCACGAGGGCCCCGTGTCATTGGTGGCCAGTTCGAGGCCCCCTCCCGGGCATTGGGCCAGGTCGAACCCCCCCCGAGAAACAGAGACCAGGGGTATTTTCCTTGCGGGCGGCTCCTTGGCTGCCCGGAGCCTACAACCATGACCGAAATCACAACTCCCGATCCGCCCGCGTCCGCGATCCGCCCAGCGGCTGAGCAGTCCGATCTCGATCGCCGCTCGTTCCTCACCGCGGTTTCGGGTGCCGCAGCTCTCGGCGCAGCCGGCACGGCGCTGCCCGCGATGAGTGGCGGCAGTTCTGCCAGCGCAGCTCCCGCACCCGCTGCCCCGCCGCCCCCGGGCATCGACTACCAAGCTCGCGCGCAGCAGGCCTTCGACATCCGTTATCGCCTGGCGCTACGCAACTTCACGGCGGCGCGTGTCGCGCACCCCACGAACGGTGACGAGGAGAACATCCCGGAGAAGTGGGGCAACCACTCGAAGGCGTTGCCGCACAATCAGTACGGCGAAGTCGATCCGGGCGCGTACGCGACGCTGAAGACCGCGCTCGACGCGGGCACGCAGGTCGCGCTCGAAAGCGTGCCTTCGGGCTGCCCCGACTCGCAACAACGCTTGCGCTTCCACCAGCCCACTCGCGGGCAAGTCGTTCGACCTGCAAGGGCTCGACTCGCACCAGTCGTTCGCGCCGCCGCCGCCCGCGTTCTCCAGCGCGGAAGCGGCTGGCGAGATCGTCGAGAACTACTGGATGGCGTTGCTGCGCGACGTGCCTTTCGAGCAGTACTCGAGCCATCCGCTCGTCGCTCAGGCGTGCGCGGATCTGAGCGCGTTGAGCGACTTCCGCGGACCACGCCAAGGCGGCGTCGTCACTCCACAGACTCTGTTCCGAGACGCCGCGTACGGTTGCGACGTCGGTCCTCAGCTTTCGCAGTTCTGGTGGAAGTCGCAGCCTTTCGGTTCTCAGTACATCGAACCGCGGATGC
>JAYTBY010000683.1:0-2923 GCA_043736755.1 Planctomycetota bacterium
ACGAGACTCAAGATGAGCCGGCGGCCGATGGCCTCGGGCCGCAGCGCGACGAGCGCGCCGTGGTTCGTCGTGCGCTTCACGATCGCGGCCAATTCGTCCGCGTAGGCGAGCGCCTTCTCGCCGGCCGCGTGCGCCTCCTCGGCGTTGCGATAGACGAGGATCGGATTCTGCGTCAGACCTTCGCCCAGGACGCGCGCGCGCACCCAACCGCCCTCGGAGAGGAGCCGCATGCCACGCGAATGACTGGCCACGAGCGCGCCCTCGGTCGTCGCCATCGGCACGTAGACCTCGCGGCGTCCGACCGTGAGATCGACACGCAGCGGACCGGCCAGCCCGAGCGGAATCTGGGCGAAACCCACGAGATTCTCGATCTTTCCGCGTGCGCTCTCCGGGGAGACCGGATCTCCACCAACATGCCGCGGGCGAGTGCCCAGAGCCTTCTCCCACACGTCGAGACGTGCTTCCACGGCGGGTCTCGACCAGTCGTCGTCCCCGCGCGAACGCGGGATGTGCGGCAGCTTCTCGGTCATGCGCGGCGGTGGATGCTAGCCTCCCACCCGCCAACGACGAACCCGTTCCAGTAACAAGAAACTCATGCTCGCACTCCTCTGTGCCCTCGTGCTCGCCTCCGAACAGAACGTGAAAGTGGTCACGCCTGTCGAACGCCAAGTTTTCCAGCGCACCGAAGCCGGAGTCGCGCTGGTGCCCATCGAAGTCAGCGCACCGGCCGGCATCGGGAACCTCGTCGCATCCGTGCGACCGTCAGCGGGTGGGACGACGATCGCGAGCGCGACCCTCGAGGGCGGTCGCGTCGGTCGCGCGGACTCGCCGCTCGGCCTGTTCAAGGCAAAGCTCTCGGTCCCGGCCGGCGGCTGGTACCGCCTCAGCGTCTCGGTCGACGGCATCGCCGGACCGGTCGAGGTCGCACATGTCGAGCGCTTCGGCGTCGGCGAGGTGTTCGTCGTGACCGGTCAGTCGAATTCCACGAACAGCGGTGAGGAGAAGATCCCCTCGCAGGACGATCGGGTCTCCGCCTTCGACGGCCGGGCTTGGACTTTGGCTGCCGACCCGATGCCCGGCGTCCAGGACGGCTCCGACGGCGGCAGCCCCTGGCCCACGTGCGGCAAAGCTCTGGTCGCCGCCTTCAACGTCCCGATCGCGTTCGCTTCGCGCGGCTACGGCGGCACGTCGGTGCTGGATTGGCAGAAGGATGCGGCTCCGGTCCGGGGAAAAAAGGCGCCGCTCTACACCGGCCTGGCGGACTGCGTGAAAGCCCTCGGATCGATCCGCGCGATCCTGTGGCACCAGGGTGAGGCGGATGCGGGCGCGGGCATGAGCACGGCCGAATACGTCGCGAAGTTCAGCGCGCTGCGCGACGCGCTGGCGAAGGACACCGGCACCACGGCGCCGTGGGTCGTCGCCAACGTGAGCTTCGTGCCCGAACTCGAGAAGCCGAAGATGGACCCGATCCGCGCCGCGCAACAGCAGTTGTGGAAGGACAAGGTCGCGCTGCAGGGTCCCGACACCGACGACCTGTTGGGCGCGATGCGCCACAGCCAGGACAAGATTCACTTCAGCAAGGCCGGCCTCGAGGCGCACGCGAAGCGCTGGTCCGACCGCATCGTCGCGCTGTTCCCGAAGCGCTGAGATTCACGCACCCATCGAGCGGGGCCGCGGATCTTGGGATCCGCGGCCCCGCGTCGTTCGTACCCGACGGTTCGGCGACTACCAAGTCACGCGCAGCGCGTTGGACAAGTTGGCGAACCCACCAGCGGGCGCCGCGCAGAACGTCGTGCTCACGTCGCGATAGTAGAGCTGGTACGCGCGCGTGCTCCCGAGCGCGATCGGCTGACCGAGGTTCGCCGCGCGCTGTCGAATCGTGACGTCGCCGATCGCCGGCGCGCTCGTCGCACCCGCCACGGCAGTCTTCGTGTAGAGACGCAGCAAGCTGCCGCCGACGCAGCGCAGTCCATCGCCGAACACCGCGGGTTGCGCGAGTTCCGTGCTGCCTTGCACGAAGATGCACAGAGCACTCGGTCGCGCGCCGATCGCGGAAAGGACCAACGTGTCCGGCTGCGTCGCGCCATTCGCGGTGAGCAACGCGCCGCCCGTGGAGCTCGCGTTGTCGCAACCGCGCCCCGGGAGCCCGGTGTTCGCGCACGGGCAAGCCACGACTCCCGTGCCGTCGCCGGCACAGAAGCTCGCGACCTCCGCGCAACCGCGGACGACGCCGATGTTCTTGCTCGCAACGCCGTCCACGCTGTTCACGTATCCGGAGATGACGAGTGCATCACCACCGTCGAGCCCACCGGCCACGTCGAGACGGAAAAAGCCGCCCGAATCCGGCATCGGCCAGGACGTCCAAGTCGTGCCGTCGAACGCGCGCAGACCGAAGTTCGAAGCGATCCAGAGGCGCGGGCCAGCGCCCGAGCGATCGTCGAAAACAGCGAGCGGTCCATGCATTCCGGCCGGAGTTCCGGGCACAGGCTGCCACGTCGCGGCGTCCCAGCGTCGGAAGCCACCCAACCCGGTCGAGTAGAGGATCGCGCCCGAGCCGTCGTCGTAATTGGCGAGGGAATAGGCATCGTTGCCGTAGCCCGTGTCGCTCCAGTTCGCACCGTTCCAGGCGAACACACTGGCCTCGGTCGCCAAGAAGAGCTTCGAACCCGAACCGTCGTCGTGCACCGCGAGTGCATTGGCCGTGCCCGTGACTCCACTGCCGAGCCACGTCCACGCTGCTCCGTCCCAGCGCAGGATCGCTTGAAGTGGATAGGTGAGGACGGTCGAGCCGAGCCCGTGGCCGGCGACGAAGAGGCGCGCGCCCGAGCCTTCGTCGAAGAGCGCCATGTCGTTCGCCGCGGTGTCGACGCCGACCCCCCAAGCCGTGGTGGCGAGCGGACTCCATTGCGCACCCGTCCAGCGG
>JAYTBY010000684.1:0-6346 GCA_043736755.1 Planctomycetota bacterium
GCTCGTGCCCAGGCCACGCGCGCACCTGCTCACCTACCACGGCGTGCTCGCGCCCGCGGCGCAGTGGCGCGATCGCATCGTGCCCGGCCCGCGCGCGCCCACCGAGTCGTATGCCGGAACGCCAGAACGCAACGCTGTGTGCTCGCGCCCGGTCTCGGGCTCGACGGATTCCCCCGCCGCATCGGCGGCCGCGAGCTCGGGCCCATGTCGGCGAGCTTTGCGCTCGAGGACACGGGCGCTTTCGCGGACGACTACACCGCCGGGAACATCGGCGGGAAGCTGCTCGAGCCGTTCCAGATGGTGTTCGACTACCCGGGCGGACGGGTGGGGTTCGTGCCGCGCGAGTGAGAGCGGTAGCTTGGGCGCCTACCCATGCGCTCGAGCTCGCGTGTACTCGCCATCGGTCTGGCATTCCTCGCGGTGCTGCTCGTCGCGGCGTGGTGGAGCGTCCGGCCCGGGAGTTCAGGCCGGCCGGCCGAGATGCGGGATCGCGCCGGATTCGCGGGGCGCGTGGAGCCGCGCGATCCCGAGTTCGAGTTGGTGGACGGAGCGCAGGCCGAGCGCGCAGCGACGGACGGTTCCGTCGCGATGGAGGACGCGTCGACGTCGTCCTCCACCGACCAGGCCGCGCAACGAGCTCGTACCGGCACGCTCATCGTGCGCATCGATGACGCGGGGACGCGCGCGCCGCTGGCCGGGATCGCGCTGCGCGTCGTGCGCGAACGCGGCGGCGACAAGCTGCTCGCTACGGGCACGACCGACGAGCGCGGCGAAGCGCGCTTCGAAGAGGTCGAGGCGAACACCGTGATCGTCGAAGCGCGGCGCGCGCCGCCGCACGCGCGCGCTTTCGGCGCAGCGTGGCTCGAGGGCGACGAGACGGAGACAGTCGTCCTGACGATGAGCCCGGGCCGCACCGTCCGCGGTCGCGTCGTCGACGACGTCGGCACGCCGCTCGGGGGCGCGCTCGTCGCGGCGAACGACGACTTCGGCTCGCGGTTCCGCGCCGAGGGCGTCGTCGCGAGCACGGATGCGACGGAGGTGACGACGCTCGCGGACGGGAAGTTCGCGCTGGACTGCCTCGCGCCGTCGCCGCGCGACGTGTGGATCGAGAGCGGGGAGATGGCGCCGCGCAATTGGTCGCCGCAAGGGCTCCAGGTGCGCTTCGAGGACGCTCGCACGTGGGTGCGCACCGCGCTCGAACCGGAGGCCGGAAGCGTCGTCGAGGACGTCGGCGACGTCGTCGTCCCGCGCGCGAGCACGTGGTCCGGTCGCGTCGTCGATGCGCGCGGATCGCCGATCCCGGGCGCTCTCGTCAGCGCGCGTCACGACCGGCCGTGGTCGCGAAGTTCCTTCTTCGTGCGCCGCGACGAGGCCGAAGGAGCTTGGCCCGGGCTCGAGGGATTCCGCCTGCGCGAGCGCGAGTCTCTGTGCGACGAGTTCGGTCTTTTCGAACTGCGCTGCCGTGCGGAAGGCACTGGTTTCTACGTGTGGACGCCCGCAGGCCGCATCCAGCGGTTCGTCGCGCCGGCCGTCGCTCCGGGCGGCCGCATCGAGGGACTCGAGCTGCGCATCGACGACGCGACCCTGCTCGTCATCGAGCTCGTCGACGTGGCTGGTCAGCGCATCAGCGAGGTGCACGCGCGCAACCGCGGCGTGTCACGGCCCGGGTGGTTCTATTTCGGGAATCAGCTGGCCGTCTCGATCCGCGGCGACGGGTTCGACACGCTCACTCGGATCCACTGCGACCCCGACGGGCTCTTCCGCGCGCAGATCGATGGCGCCGTGCTCGGAGCTGCCATGGTGCGAGTCGACCTGCCCGGGTTTGTGGCGGTCGCGCGCGAGGTCGAGATCAGCGCTCCGGAACCAGCGCGTTTCGTGCTCGAGCCGCTGACCGCGCTGCGCCTGCGCGTGCGCTTCGAAGAGCCCGTGAGCGTCGATCCGCTGAAGCCGCGCCGAATCGTGCTGCACGCGTGCATCGAGGATCCGGGTCCGCGACGCGCCGCGCGCAAGTCTCCCTTCGACCAGGAGACCTGCTGCGGACTCGGCGCGTCCCGGTCTATCGAGCTCGCGCCAGGCACGAAGGAGTGCGAGCTGCCGGTCCAAGCCGACCGGCCGTTCTTCGTCTTGGCGCACGATCAAGAAGAGATGTGGTCGCAGACGTTCGGGCCGTGGCGGCCGGGCGATTCCATTCACGACATCGTCGTCCCCGAACTCGCCCCGCGCGTAGACCGGGAGAAGCTCGTCGCGCGCATCCGTGCCCGCGTCACCGACGCGGGCACGGGCGAACGGATCGGCGCTCACATCCGCTTCTCGGATCCGGCCCAGGATGTGGGAGTCATCAGCTCGTGGCGCGGCTTCGCGGTGATCGACGCGAAGGGCAGCGGTCTGCTAGACGCACCCGCCGGACGATGGCGCGTGATCGTTCGAGCGGAGGGCTACCGGTCACCGCCACCTTTCGAGGTGGATTTCGTCATCGGTGTCGAGCGCGACCTCGGCGCGTTCGCGCTCGAGCGCGTCCCCGTCGTCGACATCCTGGTGCACGGAACGGGTGCGGATCCTGTGCACATCGACTTCGCGGACCCCGATGCGCGCTGGATCGCAGGGAGCAAAATGCTCGACGACCGCCTCGTCGTGCTCGGCGACCTGCCCGCGCGCGGCATCGCGACCGTGAATGCTACGAGCGAAAGCACCGGCGAGCGCGTGCAGCGGATCGCGTTCGAGTACGACGGCGCCGGACAGGTCGAGCTGCGGCTCGCGCCCTGGCGCGCGGTCGAAGTGCGCTGTCTCGTCGACACCCCGAGTGGATTCGCAGCCTCGCTGCGACTCGAGATCGTCGATCCGCGCTTTCCGCCGGGCCGTCGCTGCGAGCGCGCGGCCCTGACCGAGCGCGCGCCCGACTCCGACGCGTGGCGCTTCACGGGCTGGCTCGCTCCCGGCACCTACGTCGCGCGCGCGCAGAGCCTCGTCCTCGGCGACTGCGAGGCGCGCTTCGAGGTGCCGGCCCGGGGCGACGACGTTATCCACGTCGAGCTCCGACCGACGCGCTGAGCGCGCGCGCCTGGCGCACGCGACGTTCGCTTCGATCGTGGAGGACGGCGGAAGCCGGAGCGAGCCGCTCGGTCGAGGCCCTGGAGCGGTTCGTCCGTCGTGCGCCTCTGCGGCGCGTGCACGAATGCGTACTCGGCGTCCCGGCGCTCGAGTCGGAACCTGGGGACCGCCGGCTCCAGGTCTCACTCCCGTCGGCGGCGTCGTCGGCAAGCGGCTCGGGAGGTCGAGTGTGTTACGCGCGACGGAGAAGGGGGTAGCCTCTCCGTCTTCCCATGCGCTCGACGTCGCGCTCCTTCGCCCCCGGCTTGCTGATCATCGCGTCCCTGCTCATGGCGGCGTGGTCGATCGTTCCGTCCGGGTGCCGCGCGACGGACGGCGACGCTGTCGCGGAAAGCAGGTCGACGTCGTCCCGCGCGGTGGAGCCCGTGAAGACCGGGACGCTGATCGTGCGTGTCGAGGACGCCGCCGTGCACGAACCGCTGCCCGGGATCGCGCTGCGCGTCGTGGTCGACCCGGGTGTGGAACGGCTGTTCGCGACGGCCACGACCGACGCGGACGGCGCAGCGCGCTTCGAGGGCGTCGACGCGGGGATGGTGATCGTCGAAGCGTTGCGCACGCCGCCGCACGCGCGCGCGTTCGGCTACGTGTGGCTCGAGGCCGGCGAGACCGAGGCCGTCCTCGTCGAGATGGTCGCAGGCAAGACGGTGCGCGGTCGCGTCGTCGACGACGTGGGGACGCCGTTGGCGGGCGCCGTCGTCGCAGTGAACGACGAGTACGGTGCGGCATTCCAGACGGGTAACGTGGCCGCGAGCTCCGATCTCGCGGCGGTCACGACGCCGGCGGACGGCACGTTCGAGCTCGAGTGCCTCGCGCCGTATTCGCGAGAACTCCGGAGAGAGCGCGGGGTGATGGTCTCGGGCGGGCGCGGGTCGCAGGGCTTCCAGGTCCGGTTCGAGGACGCGCACGTCTACCAGACGACGTCGATCCAGCCGACGGCCGAAGGGATCCAGGACCTGGGCCGCGTCGTCGTCCCGCGCGCGCGCACGTGGGCGGGCCGCGTCGTCGACGCGCACGGTGCTCCGATCGCCGGTGCGTTCGTCAGCGCGCGCAAAGACCGGTTCTGGTCGCGCGATCCTGGCCGCGTGCGCCACGATCCGGCGAACAGCACGTGGCCGGGAATCGCGGGCTTCCGCCTGCGCGAACAGGAATGTGTGTGCGATGACGCGGGCCGATTCGAGCTGCGCTGTCGTCCGACCGGCTCGAAGTTCTCCGCGTGGACGCCGCGCGGACAGTTCCAGTCGTTCGCGATACCGGAGGCCGGTCCTGGAGGTCGCGTCGACGATGTCGAGCTGCGACTCGACGACGTGAGCCTGATCGTCCTCGAGCTCGTCGACGGCGCGGGCCGGCCCGTCACCGGGCCGCACGAGCAGAGCCGCCTGGTGTTTCGCCCGGCGTCTCCGCACTTGCCCGCCGACCAGATCGCCGTCACGGTGCGCGGCGACGGAGTCGATGATCGCACGGCGATTTACTGCGATCCCGACGAGCGCTTCCGCGTCCAGCTCGGCGGCGCCGTCCGAGGCGCGGCGACGCTCGGTCTCGACGTTCCGGGCTACCTCCGGGTCGTGCGCGACGTGGATCTCGACGCTCCGGGTTCCGTGCGGCTCGTGCTCGAGCCAGAGCCCGCCCTGCACCTGCGCGTGCGCTTCGAAGGGAACCGCCGCGTCGATCCGGTGGGCCCGCTGCGCGTCCAGCTGCACGCGTGCATCGGCGACCCGGCGCGGCGCCGCGCCGCTCGATGGTCGCTCTACGGCGACGATGGTTGCTGCGGACTCGGCTCGGCGCGCACCATCGAAGTCGGGCCGGAGACGACGGAGATCGTGCTCCCCGTCGAGGCCGACCGGCCGTTCTTCGTCACCGTCCGCGACGACGACTTCGGTCCCTGGTCGCAGACCTTCGGTCCGTGGCGGCCCGGCGCGACCGTGCACGACGTCGTGGTCCCCAAGTTCGCTCCGCGGGCCGGACGCGAGCTGGCGCCGGCGCTCCTCCGCGCGCGTGTCACGGACGCTCGTTCGGGCAAACCGATCCAGGCCTACCTCCGCTTCGCGGACCCGGGCGAGGAACCGCACGTCGTGCAGACCTTCGGCGTCCGTCAGGTCATCGTCTACCCGGGCGACGACGAAGCGCGCGACGCCCCGGCCGGGCGCTGGCGCACGAGCATCGAATCCGCGGGCTACCGCTCACCGCCGCCGTTCGAGGTCGACCTCGCCGCCGGCGTCGAGCGGGATCTGGGCGCCTTCGCTCTCGAGCCGTACCCCGTCGTCGAGATCGACGTCGTCGGCGCGGTAGGCGAGTGGACGCGCATCGAGTTCGGGGACGCCGAAGGGCGGAGCATCGGCAGGGGCGAGATCGTCGACGGCCATTCGCGCGTGCAAGCCGACCTTCCACCGCGCGGCATTGCGAGCGTGATCGAATTGGGCGACGCGTTCGGCGACAGATCCCAGTCGTTCTCGTACGAGTACGACGGGCGACTCGAACTCCGCCTCGCGCCCTGGAGAGCGGTCGACGTCCGGTGTCCTGTGGCGGATCCGATCGAGCTGTCCGCAGCGCTACGAGTCACTGTCGACGACACGCGGTTCGGTGATCGATGGCCGGTCCAAGGTCGCCACCTCTACGAGCGCGCGCCTGAAGCCGACGCTCGGCGGCTGACCGGCTGGCTCGCGCCCGGCACCTACGTCCTGCGCGCGAAGAGTCTCGTCCTCGGCGACTCCGAGATGCGCCTCGAGGTACCCGCCGCCGGCGCGGACGTCGTCCGCGTCGAACTGCGTCCCGTGCGCTGAACATCGCAGCGCGAGCGCGATCGGCGCTCTACACTCAGCCCACCTGCCGAACCCCGCGAACCGCCAGCGCATCCGCGTCCTCTCCGAACGCGTCAAGAACCAGATCGCCGCGGGCGAGGTCGTCGAGCGGCCCGCGTCCGTCGTCAAGGAGCTCGTCGAGAACGCGCTCGACGCCGGCGCGCGCTCGATCGAAGTCGATCTCGAGGAAGGCGGCGTCCGCCTGGTACGCGTCGTCGACGACGGCGGGGGCATGGATCGCGACGACGTGGCTCTCGCGTTCGTCGCGCACCCGACCAGCAAGCTGTTCGAGGTCGAAGATCTCGACCACATCGCGAGCCTCGGTTTCCGCGGCGAGGCGCGTTCCTATCCTCCTCCCTCGCGGATCGCCGGCATCGAGATCCTCGAGGCGCGCCTGTCGCACCTCGCCTACTCGCCCGAGATCGCCGCGGCGATGCTCCAGC
>JAYTBY010000685.1:0-2915 GCA_043736755.1 Planctomycetota bacterium
TCGGCGGTTCCTGCCTGTCCGCCCAGACCGGGCAACCGGGCGGTGGCGGTGGCTATGCGACCGACGGGCAACCTGGAACCCCACGGACGCCCGTGGCGAACAGCATCGAAGGCATTCCCAACCTCCCTCCCCCCGGAGCCAGCGGCGGGGGCGGACCGTCGAGCGACGCGGGCATCGAAGAACCGGGTGAGGTTCCGAACCGTCGCTTGCTCAACTTCGAAGCCGGCAACCTCCGCGGCGGATCCGGCGGCGGTGCTGGCGGGGCGTCGGTCTTCGGCACGGAGTCCTCGGGCCTCGGCGGCTCGTGCTTGGACGCCGGCGCTGTTGTCGCGGACTGGCGCGACCACTCAGGTGCCGGTGGCGGCGGCGCCGGAGGCGCGATCCAGATCGTCTGTGGGGGACCCTCCCTGACCGTTTCCGGCCGGATCGATGCCGGTGGCGGCGACGGAGGCAGTTCGCTCGCAGCCTTGGGAAGCGACACCGAGGAAGCGCTCCTGCGCCCGAAGCGAGCGGTGCCCGGCGGCGGTGGATCGGGCGGCGCGATTCGCCTCCAGGCGCGCAACTTCCCGACCTCGGCGTTCTCGGACGCCATGCCTCCGCGGCTCGACGTCTCGGGCGGTGCCGGAGGAATCAACTCGCTGAACAGCGTAGGTGGCGTCGGTGGTGCTGGTCTCCTGCGCCTCGAGGGCGTCGGGGCGCTGGTCCCTGATGCGACCGCGGTCGCTGCGCTGATCCTGCCGAACGACGCCTCGGTGGGGGTGGACGCCATCCGCGTCCTATCCATCGGTCAATGGGCTCAGCCGCGCGCGCGTCCCGACGCCTACTCGGGGTCGACCTCCTGCTGGATGCGTCCCGAAGGGAACTTCTTCCAGATCGTGTTCCTCGAGGACTCGCCCGCGGATCTGGATCCGACGACGCGCTACGGCTGGGACATGAACGTGATCTACGGGCCGGCGTCGACGGAGTTCAGCTACCGCGATCCGGCGAACAGCCCGTTCGGCACGGGAAGCATTGAAACCGTCTACGCCAATCGTTTCGACGAACCGGGCACCGGCTCCTACCTCGTCGTGCGCTTCCAAGGTGCACGCGCGGCGGGCGAAGTCACCGAACTGTGCGGGCTCGACCTGGCGACGGACATCGTGGAGGGGTCGCTGACGCCGTGGGTTTCGCACCCCGACCAGCTGAACCAGTTCAGCCCGCGTCCGAACCTGATTCGGTTCGCGGTGATTTTCGACTTCCGTGCGTCACTCGGCAATCAGCAGAACCAGATCCAAGGGGTCACAGGCCTGCGGATCCGGACGCAGCCGGACTGATCTCGTACCGGGGGGGGAGTTGGCGTTGTCCGCCCTCCTCCCGGCTCGACTGCGCGAGCGGCTCGCGGTGGAACGGGCCTGCGCTGCACAGGGTTCGCTCTACACCGAGCCCGCTCGCGATGAATCGCGGCTCGGCTCGACTGCGCGAGCGGCTCGCGGTGGAACGAGCCCGCTCTACACCGAGCCCGCTCTAGATCGAGATCGCGCCAGACCGAGATCGCGCCAGACCGGGATCGCGCCAGACCGGGATCGCGCTACACCCCGGGCACACGATGAATCGGCCTGGTCCGTGTCGAGCTTTTTTTCAGAGCGCCCCGAGGCCCCACTGTCCATGTCCTCGCGCGCACTGGTGCTGTCGGCCGGTCAAGTCCTCGCGCCCGACGGCGCTTGGTATCGCGGTGGGGGAGTGCTCGTCGCCGGCGGCCGGATCCAGCGTGTGCTCGCGAGCCCCAGCGCTTGCGCGCGCAGCGGCGAGCGACGCGTCGACCTCGGAGATCGCGTGTTGCTGCCGGGATTCGTCGATGCGCACGCGCACCTCGATCTCTCGGGCTTCGTTGGACGCGTGGCCAGCGGACGCGCCTTTCCCGACTGGATCCGCAATCTCCTCGCGGTACGCGCCACGCTCGACGAGGCTTCGCTCGCACGGGCTGCGCGCGCGCGTGCCGAGCGACTCCTCGCCTCGGGGACGACGTCGGTCGGCGACATCGACGCGGGTGGGCGACTCGCGCGGGTGGCCGCCGGACTCGCGCTGCGCGTCCGTCGCTTCCGCGAAGCGCTCGACGTCGGGGACTCGTCGCGGACCGAGGCCGTCCTGTGCGAACTCGACGCGCGCGCGAGTTCGCCGCGAACCTGGACCGAGGGACTCTCGCCACACGCGCCCTACACCGTCAGTGACAGCCTGTGGTCGGCGCTCGCGCGGCGTGCACGTTCGCGTCGGTTGCCCGCTGCGATCCATTGGGCCGAGACTCCCGAGGAACGCGCTTGGCTGGAGCACGGAACGGGGCCCTTTGCGTCGCTGCTCACGCGCTCGCCACGCCGATCGGGACTCGCGTCGATCGAGAGTGCGGGCTTGCTCGGTCCGCGAACGGCGCTGATCCATGGCAACGATGCCACCGTGGCCGAGCGCTCACGGATCGCGGAGTCCGGCGCGTGCCTCGTCCACTGTCCAGGGACGCACCAGTTCTTCGAGCGTCCGCCCTTCGATGCCCGCGCATGGGTAGACGCGGGAGTGCCGCTCGCGCTCGGTACGGATTCTTCGGCGAGCAACGACGATCTCGACATGGCGCGCGAGATGGCGCTGTTTCGTGTACGCAATCCGGGCTTCGGGCCAGAAGAAACGCTCGCGCTCGCGACGAGCCAAGCGGCGCGTTCGATCGGGCTCGCGGGGCGCGCGGGCACGCTCGCACCGGGCGCGTTCGCCGACCTCACGCTGCACGAGGCGCCGGGATCGAGCGGACCGGAATGCCTCGAGGTGATCACGCACGGAAGAGGCCGCGTCATCGGGGTCTGGGTCGCCGGTCGGCGGGTCGCGGGGCCCCGTGACGGCGAGGCCGCTGAGAAGTCGAGGCCACGGCCTCCCAAACCCTAGTGTCCCGTCCCCGA
>JAYTBY010000686.1:0-2914 GCA_043736755.1 Planctomycetota bacterium
CTCCATCGGCGCCGTCGGCGAGGCGGTGGTCGACCGAGCACGACAGGTTCATGTACTGGCGCACTTCGATCTTGTCGCCCTGCGGCGTCTCGACGACGCCCGGGCGCTTCATCAAGCGGTGCACGCCGAGGATCGCGACGTCGGGGAAGTTGATGATCGGCGTCGCCATGATCCCGCCGATGTTCCCGGCGTTCGTGATCGAGAACGTCGAGCCGCGGAGGTCATCCGGCTTCACCTTGCCCTGCTTCGTGCGCTCGGCGAGTTCGTTCAGCTCCTGCGCCAACTGCAGGATCCCCTTCGATTGGACGTCCTTCACGACCGGGACGATGAGCCCGTTGTCCGTGTCCATCGCGATGCCGAGGTTCACATAGGCGAAACGCACGATTTCCTCGGCCTTTTCGTCGAGGTGCGCGTTGAGCATCGGGTACTTCGCGAGAGCCAGCGCGGTCGCCTTCATGATGAAGGGCATGTACGTGACCTTGACGCCTTGCTCCTGCCCCATCGCCTTCGCGATTTCGCGCAAGGAGACGAGCTCGGTGACGTCGAGTTCCTCGACCACCGTGAAGTGCGGCGCGGTGAACTTCGACCGCACCATCGCTTCGCTGATCTTGCGACGCACACCGCGGAACGGGATGCGCGTTTCGCGTTCGCCGGCGGGGATGGAAATCGACGGCGCCGCCGGACGAGCGGGAGCCGCGTGAGCCGGCATGGATTGCGCCGGAGCGGACGCCGCAGCGCTGTTCGCGAACGCTTCGACATCCGCGCGACGAACGACGCCGCCTCGGCCGGAAGCCGGTACACGCGAGAGATCGATGCCGAGGTCGCGCGCGACACGACGCGCGCTCGGAACCGCGAGGATCTTGCTGTCCGCGGCCGATGTGCGCGCGGACGCACCAACGAGCGCGGGTGCGGCGTGAGCCGGAGCTGCCGCAGTCGCGTGAGCAGTCGCTGCATGCGCCGACGCTGCAGCGGGAGCCGCGTGCAGAGGTGCCGCAGCCGCGACGGCGCCCGCCGTTGCGAGCGTGTAGATGACCTTGCCCACCGGCACCGTCTCGCCTTCCTTGGCGAGGATTGCCGTGATCGTGCCGGCCGCGGGCGCGGGCACTTCGACAGTCGCCTTGTCCGTCATGACCTCGACGATCGCCTGGTGTTCCTTCACAGAATCACCGGCTTTCACGAGCCATTTCACGATCTCGCCTTCAGCGATGCCTTCACCGATGTCGGGCAGCTTGAACTCGATGGTCCGACCCGAACCTGTCGCGGACGAAGCCGCCGGCGCCTTCGTCGCCGGCGTTGTCGGGTTCGCGTTCTTGCCACCGCTCGTCGGCGTCGAGTGACCTTCGCCGCTCTTCGGCGAAGCGGGTTCGGCCACGGGCTGTGCAGCCTTCTGTGCCGACGCGTTCGCGGCCGGCGCACCGGCCTTCGCGACAGCGGCCGTCTCGAGGACGAAGATCACACTCCCGACGGGCACCGTCGCGCCTTCCGTCGCCTTGAGCGCGGCGATCGTCCCATTCGCTGGCGACGGAATCTCGACCGTCGCCTTGTCCGTCATGACCTCGACGATCGGCTGGTGTTCCTTGACCACCTCGCCGACCTTGACGAGCCACTTGACGATCTCGCCCTCGGCGATGCCTTCCCCGATGTCGGGCAGCTTGAAATCCAGCGCGGCCATGTGCGGTGTTCCTGAAGTCTCGAGATCTGCGGGGATCAGTAGTTCCAGACGTGTTCGATGGCATCGAGCACGCGACGGTCGTCGGGCATGTAGTGGTGTTCGAGCGTGTTCGGGAACGGCGTGTCGAACCCGGTCACGCGCGCGATCGGCGCTTCCATGTACTCGATCGCGCTCTCCGCGATGATCGCGCTGATCTCGCCGCCGAAGCCGCAGAACCGCGGTGCTTCGTGGACGACGACGACGCGACCGGTCTGCTTCGCGGCCTCGAGCACGCCTTCTTCGTCGAGCGGGAGCAGCGTGCGCAGATCGACGACGAGGCACTCGATGCCCTTCTCCGCCGCCTGTTCCGCGGCCTTCAAGCACACCGGCACCATCGCGCCGTAGCAGAAAACCGTGACGTTCTTGCCTTCGCGCGCCGTGCGCAGCGTCGAGAGGTCGACCGTGTAGCGCCCCTCGGGCACCTCGCCCTTCACCATGCGGTAAAGCGCCTTCGGCTCGAGGAAGAGCACCGGATCCGGATCGTCGATCGACGCGAGCAAGAGCCCCTTCGCGTCGTATGGCGTGCTCGGGATCACGACCTTCAAGCCCGGCGTGTGACAGAAGTACGCCTCGCCCGATTGCGAGTGGTACAGCCCGCCACGGATGCCGCCGCCGTACGGCGTGCGGATCACCATCGGAGCCGTGTACTGACCACCCGAGCGATAGCGCAGCTTCGCCGCTTCGCTGACGATCTGGTCGAACGCCGGGAAGATGAAGTCCTGGAACTGGATCTCGCACACCGGCCGCAAGCCGTTGACGGCCATGCCGATCGCAGCGCCGACGATGCCGTCTTCGCTGAGCGGCGTGTCGAAGCAGCGGCCCTCGCCGAACTCCTTCGTGAGTCCCTCGGTCGCGAGGAACACGCCGCCCTTCGGGCCGACGTCCTCGCCGAAGACGACGACGGACGGGTCGGTCCGCATCGCGGTCTTCAGGCCGTCGTTCACGGCTTGGATCAGGGTCAGGTTTGCCATCGTGATGGTGTGCGAGAGATCGAGGAGCTGCTGCTTGGACCGTGAGTGAGGCGAAGAATCAGAGCGGGAAAGCCCCATCGCCCGCCGACGCGTCGCCCTTGCGGTGCGCGAGGTCGAAGGCGGCTTGGCCTTGACGGCGGATGTGCTGCGGCATGTCGCGGTAGACGTCGCTGAAGATCGTCTCGATGCCCGGGCGCGGCGTCCCTTCGGCCACTTTCGCGGCGGCGTCGAT
>JAYTBY010000687.1:0-6337 GCA_043736755.1 Planctomycetota bacterium
CTTCAGGAGCTTCGCCACGTCTCCGTGACGGTCGCCGACGTGGCGACGGATCTCGGCCGCGTCGCCCTTGAAGAGCAACATCTGGAACTCGTAGTCGGACAGTCCGCCCTCGAGCAGCTTCTTCAAACCCGCGCCGCCGGATCGCGCGAACAGCTCTTCACGGAAGCGACCGTGCCGCACTTGGATGACCTTCCATCCGTGCGCGAGCGCCGTCTTTTCCATGCGATCGCAGTCGGTGCCTTGCAGGCCGCGTTCGTTCGGGATGCGCGTCCCGTCCAGGTTCTGACGGTTGTAGTCGACGATCCACGTGCAGTTCGTGAGCGCGCGCTCGGCCACGTCGGGCAACGCTTCGAGCACCGATCCCTCACGGAACTCGCTATCGCCCATCATCGACCAGAAGTGCGCGTTCTCCGGCACTTTCCAGCCGTGGTCCTTGGCGTATCGATACGCGAGCGCCAAGTAGATCGACGCGACTTGCGGGATCCCGACGGATCCCGTCGGCAGGAAGTGGAACGAATCCGGGTCCGTGCGCGCGTGGTAGCTCTGGAAGACGACCTCCTCGCCGGGCACGGGGAACTTCCGCAGGCGCGTCATGATCTTCTTCGCCTCATCGGCGCCGAACCACGCGTTCGCGGAGTGGTCGCGGAAGATCTGCATCAGGTGGTTGTAGGTGTGATCGACCGGTGAAGCGTGCGGCTTGCAGGAGATGAAGTCCTGCGGCTCGCGGACCGCGAGGTGGAGCGCGCCGAGCAAGTGGATCGAGCTCGCGCAGGAGGCCGGGTGCCCTCCGACTTTGGGGTCACCGCGACGCTTGTCACGCCGATGGTTCGCGTGGTGGATGACGGCCATCGTCTGAGCGAAGGCGCGGTCGGCGATGCGCTGGAGGATGGCCACGGGCGGCGGGGCGATCGTGTCGATGGTCATGGGCGATTCGGTCGAGGCTGGGCGGTCGGGGCTCATCGGCGGCCCGCGATCATTCGGTCCAAGATACCGCAGGGCGGCGCGTTTCGTGCGAGCGCTCGAGACGACACGTCGGACCGGCGCGGCCGGGCCCACTCGACGTGGCCCACGGACCTAGGACTTGGCGTTCGGCGTCGGGCTGCGGCTCGCCGAGCGCCAGACATCGCGGTGCGCGCTGAGCATCGTCTCGAACCCGTATTCGCGCAGAGCCTTCGCGCGGTTCGCGGTCCCGAGCCGAGCGCGAAGCTCGGCGTCACGCAGCAGCGCCGTGAGTTTCTCGGCGAGCGGCCAAGCCGTCTCGTGATCGCCTAGCGGTACGACCCACTCGTCCTGCTCGGGTGCGAGCATCGAGCGCACGTCACCGACGTCCGTCGTGACGACCGGAAGGCCTGAGGCCATCGCTTCGACGAGCGCGATCGGCATTTGCTCCGTGTCCGACGAGATGCAGAACGCATCCATCGCGCGGAAGTGCTCGCGCGGATCGGCTTGATGGCCAACGAAGTGCGTGCGCCCGTAGAGCGTCGGCGTCTTTGCCGCGAGTTCCTCGCACACTGTTCGCTCCGCGCCGTCCCCGAGGATGAGGAAGTGCGCGCCCAATTCGGCATCGACGCGCGCGGCCGCCTTCAGGAACCGCAGCGGGTTCTTCTCGGGTCGCAAATGTCCGACCCAGCCGACGATCGGCGCACGCGAGGGGATGCCGAGCTTGTGCCGCAACGAAGGCCGACCATCCGCAGGTTGGAAGCGCGCGAGGTCGATCCCGTTCGGCACGCACAGCACTTTGGCCGCCGCGAGCTTCCACTTCGAGGCTGCGATGCGCTCGAGCTTCCGCGAAGGGACGATCACGCGGTGAACCCGCGGCAGCACGAGGCGACGCGCCCACACGCGGCGCGCTTTGAACTCGCTGGCCTCGTCCGCGTTGAAGCCGTCCTCGTGGTGGATCACGCGGTCGTAGCGCAGCGATCTCGCAGCGAGCACCGAGTCGAACGCACCCCAGTTGTAGGTGAGCAGCGCCGAGGGCCGCAGCTCGACGAGCAACGCGCGCATGCGGCGCAGCGTCGCGAACGAACCCGCGCGCGGCGGCGCCCCGAGGAACTTCACGTCGTACTTTCCGGAGAAGAGCGTGCTCGCATCCGTGCGGCCGTCCATCGCGACGATCGTGTGCCGGAACTCATGGCCCGCGCCCTCGATGAGCCGCACGGCGCGCGTCTCGGGACCGGCTGGGACGAACGTCGAGAAGACGTGGAGGAGATGCGGCTGTTCGCGGACCACGGGGGATGTCCTACCAGGATGGGGGATTCGATCCAGCCCGCTGCTCGGTTAGCATGGCAACATGCCTGCCGCTTCCCTCGCACCGCCCGGTTACGAACTGCAGTCGACGGACGCTTCGTACTGGTCCGAGCAACTCCAGTTCGAGTACTGGCGATCGCTCGGCATCGAGGGCAAAGCACGGCTCGCTCACGATTGGTTCGAGTCCATTCACGGGCTGCACCTCGAGGCTCTGCGCGAGGAGCACCCCAGGGCAAGCGAGCGCGAGCTGGAACGCCTAGCGGCCGAGGCCCGATATGGCCGCGAGTTCCTTCAAGAGTTCTTCGCTCTCGAGGATCGGATCCACTCCGCGTCGTGAAGTCGATGTTCGATGCGGCGGTCGACGCCGCGGCTTTGTTCGAGCGACTCGGAGTTCCCTACGTACTCGCGGGAGGAGTGGCCACGATCGTGTACGGCGAACCGCGATCGACCCTGGACGTGGACTTCGCGGTGCATCTCGCCGCCGAACAGGCGCTGAGGCTACCGGCGGTGGCGGGTGCGACCTTTTTCGTCCAGTCGGAGGCTCCGATCGAGGCTGCTCGCGCGATGAGCATGTTCAACATGGTTCACACCGCGAGCTACATGAAGATCGACGTCCACGTCGTCCCGCGGACCGGGATCCACAAGATGGAGATCGAGCGTGGACGCTGGCAGCGGCTCGGTCCTGGCCATCCCGACGAGATCCGGATCGCGACTCCCGAGGACATCGTCCTGCAGAAGCTGCGCTGGTACGCGGACGCCGATTGCACGTCGCAGAAGCAATGGCGAGACGTCCTCGGCATCCTCAAGATGCGCGGACACTCGCTCGACTTCGAGTACCTCGCGACTTGGGCGCCTACGCTCGGAGTGAGGGATCTCCTCGACAGGGCTCGGATCGCGGCCGGCAATTCACCCGTTTGAGGGGGTGACGTCGACCGCCGGAGCACTCCGAGACTACCGCGGATCGACCGCGATCTGTGGGGGATCGAGATCGCGCTCTTTCACGATGAGGGGAGCTGCCTCGGATCCATCGGGCTGAGCTTCAGCGGCCGCCGGTCACGCCGGCTTCGACAGGTGCGGCCGCGGGCGCCCGATCGGTTCGAGGTGCTGCGTCGCGCACGTACTCGTCGAGCCAGTTCATCGTCTCCGCGACCGTGTGCAACACGGACTCGCGCGCGCGATAGCCGTGCGCTTCTTCGGGCAACATCACGAGCCGCACCTTGCCGCCATTCCCCTGAATGGCCGAGAAAAGCCGCTCGGACTGCATCGGGAACGTGCCCGTGTTGTCGTCCTTGGCGCCGTGGATCAGAAGGATCGGCTCGTTGACCTTGTGCGCGACGAGGAACGGCGAGAGCTCGAGATAACTCTTGGGCGCCTTCCACAACGTGCGTCGCTCCGTCTGGAACCCGAACGGCGTCAGAGTGCGGTTGTACGCGCCGCTGCGCGCGACTCCGGCGCGGAAGAGATCCGTGTGCGCGAGCAAGTTGGCCGTCATGAAAGCGCCGTAGCTGTGACCGCCAACCGCGCACCGTTCCGGATCGACGAGGCCGCGTCCACTCAGGTACTCGATCGCCGCGCGCGCGTTCCATTCGATTTGCTCGAGGAACGAGTCGTTCACGGTCTCCGGCGGACCGACGACGGGCATCGACGCTTCGTCGAGCACGGCCCAGCCGTGCAACGCCATGAGGACGGCCGACGGACCGCGCACACGCACGAAGCGGTGCGGCGATCCGCTGATCTGGCCGGCGGTGTCCGCGTCGTTGAACTCGTTCGGGTACGCCCACACGAAGAGCGGCAAGCGCTCGCCCTCCAAGCGATCGGGCGGCAAATAGAGACGTCCCGAGAGTTGCACGCCGTCCTTCCGCTGGAACGTGACGAACTCTTCCTTCACGGTGCGCAAGCGCGGTTGAGGATCGAGGAAGTTCGTTAGCGACTTCGTCGCACCCGTCTCCAAATCGCGGAGACGAAAGTTCGGCACGTCGGTGGGCGTCTCGAACGACGTGATGATCGAGGGTTTCCGCACGGCCGAGCTCGACGCGACGGTGGTGAGGGTCTCGTACGTACCTTCGCTGCACTGCCACATGCGCTCGGTCGCGCGCGTCGTGAGATTCCAACGGTCGAGGAACGGTCGCGAGCCGCCTTTCGCGGCGCCTTGGCCCACTCGATAGAGGAATTCACCGTCCTGGCGCACGATCGACGTACCCATCGGTCCCACTGTGCTCGCGAACGCGCCCGGATCCTTGTAGCGATCGTTCATGCTGCGGTCGTCGACGACGATCGCTTCAGCCGGCTTGGTGCGGTCGACGAGTTTCGTCCGCGTCCAACGTCGGTCGCGCTCGAATTCGCTCACGAGTACGAGGTTCGGATCCGCGAGGAACCGGATCGAGCGCGCGCGCCACGCCAGCGTGAGGAACTCGCGCTTCGCGCCGGTGAACGGGGATTCGAGGCGGAACCAACGATCGCGCGCTTCGACCTTCGTCTCGGGATCGCCGCCGTCGAGCGCTTCGACCCACACGAGCGTCGCGGGCTCGCTCGCGGCCCACTGCACGCTGCGCGGACCGAGCGGCACGCCTTCCATCGGGATCGCGTCGCCGAGGGGCGACTCTGCAATCTTCGCGAGCAACTGACCTTGCGCGTCCCACACCTCCGTCGTGTCGGGGAAGAGAGACCAGGGCAGGACGTACGAGAACGGACGCTCGATGCGCGTGACGAGGACGTTGACGCTGTCCGGTGACGGCTCGAGAGTGGAGTACAGCGCTGGCTTCCCGATCCATGTCGTCGTGCCCTCGCCCAAGTCGACGAGGCCGATGCGAGTCGTCGCGTTCCACTCGAACTGACGCTCGTCCTCGGCGTCCTTCATCAGGTCCTGGTAGGTGCGCAACGCGGTCGATCGACCTTCGGATTCCTGCACAGCGGGACCGCGCGGGGCCGCGGGACGCGTGGGACGTTCACCGCGATCGGGAGCACTGAACTTCACCAGGATGCGATCGCCGTCCGCGAACCATGCGAACGCGGCGCCGAGGACTCCATTGAGTCCGCTCGCGACGCGCTTCGGCGCGAGATCGCGGAGGTCCTGCGTCCACAGTTCCGTGCCCGTCTCGGTCGCGACGGTGAACACGAAGCGCGAGCTGCGCGGTGACCACCACGCATTGCCGACGCGCGTGCCTTCCGTGAGCGGAACGCGTCGCTCGGTTCCCGCTTCGACCGACTTCAGTACGAGCCCGTAGGCGAACGACGACTGCTGCGGCATCGCGAGCACCGGATCGATGCGCGATCCGGCGAGCGCGACCCACGGACGCGCGACTTCCTCGATCGACGGCATGGCCGGTCGCTCGACGAGGAGCATCCACTTCCCGTCGGGCGACACGTCGACGCTCGGGGTGGGGGCAGCGTCGAGGACCTCGACGATCTCGGGCGGCGGCACGAGGTAGCCGCTCTGCTGAGCGAGTACGGCGGGGGACGTGGCGAGGAGGAGGGAGAGGACCGGCAGCGTCGTGTGGATCACGGCGGCAGTCTAGCCGCGCGTGCGGAGATCGAGACGATTGCGACCCCGCGCTTCGGCCACGCGCAACTCACGTACGGGGCGGGGCGCGGTGAGACCGGCGGAGTGGAGTCTGACTCGGTACCTCAATCCCCTCTGGTCGAGGGCCAGCCTTCTCGCGCGGGTACCGGTAGGGGAGTCAGGCTCGACTCCGCCGGTCTATGCCCCGAGATCGCGCGGCTCGCCGTGGTCGAGCGCGTCGGATTCGACATCGATCACACTCTGGCTGTCGGTGCCGTTCCGCGAACAGAGGCCCTTCGTCGGGTCGAGCAAGTCGGCACTGGGGTGTGGCGAGAACGGGGCGGGGAGCCGGACTCGGTACCCGGTACCCCTTGCAACGAAAGAGGATCACCTCTCCGCCGGGCGAAGTAGTGAAGCAGAAGGCCGTGATGCTCGGGCGGGGCGCAGCCCGAGGAAGAAGATCTTGGTCTCGGGCGTGAGGGAGTTGCGGGTGGCCGACCGCGTGTTTCCGGCGGGACCGAAGAAACTGCCGCCGCGATTCACGCGGTACTTGGCGCCAGTCCAAAGGGTCACGGGATCGATCTTCACCGT
>JAYTBY010000688.1:0-6326 GCA_043736755.1 Planctomycetota bacterium
GGGAACGTGAGCCCGCTGCCGAGGCCCGACCACGCGACGCCGTCCCACTTCGCGATCTGTCCGTGGTTCACGAACGCGAGGCTCAACTGGAAGCCGCCCACGTAGAGCGCGGGACCACTGCCGTCGTCATGGACGACGAGCGCGTGGGCTTGGCCACCGTAGCCGACATCGCCCCACGTTCCGACGAACGACCACGCGTGGTCGTGCCAGCGCACCACGAACGGCCGCGCCGAGCTGACATCCGTCGTGACGAGAACCTCTCCACCGGCGTAGAGCGCCGGACCGCTGCCGTCGTCGTGGACGGCGAGGGACGTGAAGTACGGTTGGGGAGCGAGCTGGATGCCGCTCGAGGGCGGGAACGACCACGCGGAGCCGTTCCAGCGCGCGATCGACCGAGCCGAGACGCCGCCGATGTTCGTGAACGTGCCCGCTGCATAAAGCTGGGGTCCGAAGCCGTCGTCGAAGACGGTCAGTGCCTGGACGGTGCCGTTGACGCTGCCAATGTTCGTCCAACTCGAACCCTGGCGCCGTGCGATCGAACGCACGGCGAGATCTCCTGCGCCCTCGAAGTAACCGGCGGCGTAGAGCGCCTCGCCCGTGCCGTCGTCGAAGGTGGCGATCGCCTGGACACCGAAGCCGAAGATGCCGCTCGAGCTGCCTGCCGGGCTCCACGAGGCACCGTTCCAACGCGCGGTGTTCGCGACGTGCACCGTTCCCGAAGACTGGACCTGGCCGCCCGCGAAGACATGCGCGCCCGATCCGTCGTCGAAGACCGCGAGACTGTTCACCCACGAGCCCTGGAGACCGGCACCGGCCGCGCTCCAGCTCGAACCGTTCCAGCGCGCGACGTTGGCACCCGCGCCCCCCGCACCACCGACATCGAACCGCCCGCCGACGAAGATTTGGGTGCCTGTCGAAACCAGGGCACGCGCCGACCATCCGCCGGCCATCGAGAGCCCGGAGATCTCCGTCCACGCCGCTCCATTCCAACGCGCGGTCGTGAATTGGCCTCCGCGAACGAGCTCGGGTCCGGCGCCGAAGTCGTGGACCGCGAGCGCCTGGATCGCCGCGGTCGTCCCCGAGCCGACCGCCGACCAACTGCCGCCGTTGAACCGCGCGACACCGGGCGCGGAGAGTCCGCCCGCCAAGTTGAAGTCCCCGCCGACGTACAGCGCGAGTCCCGAACCGTCGTCGTGGACCTTCAGCGCGCCGACAGACCCCGACGTTCCTCCGATGCCCGCCCAGAGCGTGCCGTTCCAACGCGTGACGTTCGGGCTCACCGCCGGGCCGTTGCCGGGGAACGTGCCCCCGACGTAGAGCCAGCCGTCGAACACTTCGAGCGCGAGCACGCCGCCGCTCGGACCCGCTGCGACCGGAGTCCACGAGGCTCCGTTCCAGGCCGCGATATCGGCTCCCGGCAGCACGTTCGTGCCCCCGGCGTAGAGCTGCGCGCCACTGCCAGCGTCGTAGACGGTCAACGCTCGGACACTTCCGCTGAGCTGCGACGCGAGCGGCTCCCACTGGGTCCCGTTCCAGCGCGCGACGTGCCCGCTCACCACGCCGTTCGCCTCGGTGAACTGGCCGCCGGCGTAGAGCCGCGGTCCCGAACCGTCGTCGAAGGTCGCCAAGGCGTCGACGGATCCATCGAGGCCTCCGGGCGCAAAACCCTCGGTCCATGCGGCGCATTGAGCGCGGGCGGGCGACGAGAGGAACGAAATCGCGAGCACGACCAGGGCCAAGGGGAGCTTCATCACAGGCGATCCGGGGGCTTGCGGGGGGACGGCGTTCCGACCGTTAGATCCTAGATCCAATTGGACACGCTCGGCGTTGCCCCATTCTCGAGAATTGCCGCCGGGAACCGCGGGCTTGGCGAGTCCGCGAAGGGTCGACCCGCGTGCGTTCGAGCTCGCTCAGGTCCCCGACGCAGTCCCAGGCGCGAGCACGATCGGAATCGGCTCGACCTCGACGCGCCAATCCCACCCGGGCTGCAGGTGGATCTCGCCGGTCGGCAAGTCGACGAACGACGTGTAGCTGCTGTCCGGGCTGAACCCGGCGCCGAGCAGCGAACGCAAATCGAGGCGTTGCGCGCGCTCGACGTCCCCGCGGGCGTTCCGAATCGTCACGCGCACCCGCGCGCCGTTCGTCGTCCCCGACGTCGTGTTCACCCACGTGAAGAGCGTGTGGAAGTGCTCCGCCCCGAGGCGCCCGCGGAGCTCGGCCTCGTGGACGACGAGCGTGCCGATTCCCGGGTAGTCGCGCTTCACCGGCATCGGGTTTCGCGCCAGGAACTCGGCCTGGCTCGCGAGAAACTCGGACTGCGCTCGGTCGTGTCGTTCGCCGAGTTCCTGGATCTCGCGACGCTCCTGGTCGCGGGATCCGGCGCAGGCGAACGTCAGTGCGCCGAGGAGCAGGGACAGCAGGAGTTCGCGGCGGTGTGCGGGGAGCATGACGGGTGGACGGCGCCTCCTCGACCAGTCTTCCCTCGAACGCACTTCTTGGAAAGTCCCCGCCAGCGCGGATCCGGCTCGAGGACGGTGCGGTTCCGCGTTGGCTGCTGTCTCAGGACTCGAGATCACGCCACGGGCCACCCGGAATCCACGACGCGACTCGCCTCGTCGGCCCATGTGCGATCTCGAGGACGGGCAGCAGGAACTGAGCGACACGTGCGACCGTCGCGTCGAGGTCGTCGCCCTTGCCGCGCGGGCCCAACCGTTCCTGGAACGCACGCCATTGAGCCACCTTGCCTGCGCTGCACGCGAAGGTGCGGGTGAGGGCAACTGGAGGATCGACGGGGAGTGAGCGGCCCCGAGGTTCGAACGTCGCGCGTAGCGGTTCTACGAGACGACCGGATGCGGAGGCGCGATGCATCGCGAGGCAGTCGACGTCGAAGAAGTCGCGCAGCCTGCTGTTGCGATCGCCGAGCTCGACCATCGCGTGGAACTCGAGGAGCAGCGCTCCCTTGAGCACGAAGCGGTCGGCATGGCCTGAGCAAGCCAAGCGATGCAGGAAACGCTCGATCGCGAACCGCGTGAGGACCAAGTTCGGATCGAGCTCCGTCTCACGGGCGTGTCGAACGAGCCGAACTCGGATCGAGTGCGCGAGCCCCTTGGAGGCCGGGCTCAGGCGAGCACCGTGTCCACGTAGGGCGTCATGACGCGCTCCATCCGCGTGGATCGCGCGGCGAACATGAGATCCTCGACCGTGAAGGCTCGCGCTCGCCAACCTTCCCGCAGCGCTTCGATGGCGACATCGAGTCCCACGTGGTTGCGGAACTTGAAGCAGTCCGCGACCGTCTTCGCGGCGCTGTAGACGCGCACGCGTCGACCCTCGATGGCGTGCTCCTCGATGCCCGCCGTGAACGCAGACCCAGAGAACCGCAGGATCCGCAGGCGCGGGTAGGCGAGGACGGGCGTCCGCGAGCCGCGCTCCAAAGCCATCCAGGTCTCGTGCGGAAGCTGGGTGCCGATGCCGTGGAAGCTGAGGGCTGAGATGAGGCAGACGACGCCGCGCTCCACCGCAGTGGCTGCGACCGCGAGGCCGTGATGCTCGGTCAGATCGGCCTCGTGGAACCGGTACTGCCCGCGTGCGGGCTGCTCGAGGAGTCCCGCCTGCTTGAGCTTGCGGAGGACCTCCGGGTGGATCCCGGCTGCGAGGGCTTCGTGGGCGGTGAAGTGGCCTCGTTCTCGGGCGAAGGCTCGAGCAAGGGCGGCGGCACGGGGCATGATTGATGTGTTACCGTATACAGTTACCAATATCTGTCATCTTTTCCTCACTGCTCTGCCGGGGCCATCGAACGGGAGTCGAGGCAAGGTGCCCAGTCGCCAGGCGGGGTGTGCAGTCGCGAATCGGGAATGGGCCTGCCGACCTCGTGCGAGGGTTCGCTGCGGGACTGCGACCCGAGCTTCCCCACTTTACTTGCCGCAGCGAAGGCACCTCGGCGTGGTGATGCGTGTTGAAGGGGCGTCACCCCAGGAATCGCGTCGTGTCGAACCACTTCCAGAGTGCGAGCCGCCTTGTCCGACGAGGACAAGGCCCACGCCCCCTCCCCGCCCCATTGCTATCCTCCTCCGCCGCAAAGTCCGGGATGCTCCCCTCCACGGACTCCAGGGCCCCTTCCTCGACGCCCACCATGCGCGACCCGGCACCCACCCCGAACCCCGCCAGCCTGGCCTTCGCCGAGGACCTCTACGTGTCCTGGCAGCAGGACCCCGCCTCGGTCTCGCCCGATTGGCGGGCCTACTTCGAGAGCCTCCCCGGATCCCGCAAGGAGCCGGCGCGCCAGGGACCGAGCTTCCGCGCAGCGTCGATCTTCAACCCGCCGGAGATCCATCACGCGGGGACGAACGGGAACGGGAAGTCGCACGCGATGCTCGCGCCGGGCGAGGTCGCGGCGCAACAGGACAAGGTCGACCAGCTCGTCCGCGCGTACCGCACGCGCGGTCACCTCGTCGCGAAGATCGATCCGCTCGAGCGACCGCGTCCGGAGTTGTCCGAGCTCGATCCCGCGTCGTACGGCTTCAGCGAGAGCGATCTCGACCGCCGCTTCTCGACCAGCGAGATCTTCGGTCCGCCGACGATGACGCTGCGTCAGATCCTCGAGAAGCTGCGCGCGACGTATTGCCGCTCGATCGGCGTGCAGTTCATGCACATCGACGACATGGTGCGCTCGAACTGGTTGCGCGAGCGCATGGAGGGGTCGGAGAACCGCCTCGAGATGTCGCGCGAGGAACAGCTGCGCATCCTGACGAAGCTGACCGAGTCGACACTGTTCGAGGAGTTCATCCAGAAGAAGTTCCTCGGTGCGAAGAGCTTCTCGCTCGAAGGATCCGAGAGCTTGATCCCGCTGCTCGATCGTGCGATCGAGCGCGCGGCCGGACAGGGCATCACCGACGTCGTGATCGGCATGGCGCACCGCGGACGCCTCAACGTGCTGGCGAACATCCTGCACAAGGGCGCGCGGCAGATCTTCCGCGAGTTCGCCGACGTCGATCACACGCTGTACCGCATGGGCGGCGACGTGAAGTACCACATGGGGTACTCGAGCGAGTACGAGACCGCGTCGGGCGCGAAGCTCGCGATTTCGTTGTGTTTCAACCCGAGTCACCTCGAGTTCGTCGATCCCGTGGCGATGGGCCGCGTGCGCGCGCGCGACGACGTCGAGCGTGTGCGCGAGGGCGGCGTGCCGTCCAGCTTGACGATGTTGATCCACGGCGACGCGGCGTTCGCAGGACAGGGCGTCGTGCAAGAGACGCTCAACATGTCGCAACTGCCCGGCTACAACGTCGGCGGCACGATCCACGTCATCGTGAACAACCAAGTCGGTTTCACGACGGATCCGCAGGACGGACGCAGCACGACGTATGCGACGGACGTCGCGCGCATGTTGCAGTGCCCGATCCTGCACGTGAACGGCGAAGATCCCGAAGCCGTCGCGCAGACGATTCGCCTCGCGATGGACTTCCGCAAGACCTGGCGCAGCGACGTCATCGTCGACATGTACGCCTACCGGCGTCGCGGTCACAACGAGGGGGACGAGCCCAGCTTCACGCAGCCCCTGATGTACGAGACGATCCGCGCGCGCAAGACGGTGCGCGAGGGTTACCTCGACCACCTGCTGCAACTCGGCGGCGTGACGCGCGCCGACGCGGACGCGATCGAAGAGCAGTGCCGCGCGCAGCTCGAGGTCGAACTCGAGGCGTCGAAGTCGAAGGACTACGTCTACCAGAGCTCGAAGCTCGGGCCCGAGTGGTCGAACTACAAGGGCGGTCGCGACGCGGAAGCAGCCGATGCGCCGACCGTGTTCCCGAAAGCACGGCTGCAGGAGCTGCTCGCGGCGACGACGACGGTTCCCGCAGGTTTCACGGTCCATCCGAAACTCGTCTCGATCCTCGAGCGCCGCGCGGAGATGGCGCGCGGCGTAAAACCGCTCGATTGGGCCGCTGGTGAAGCCGCCGCGTTCGCGACGCTCGCAGTGCAAGGCGCGCGAGTGCGCTTGTCCGGCCAGGACTGCGAGCGCGGCACGTTCAGCCACCGCCACGCCGTGCTCCACGACATGGAGACCGACGAGCTCTACGCGCCGCTGAAGCACCTCGACCCGAAGCAGGCGCGCTTCTGCGTCTACAACTCCCTCCTCTCCGAGGCCGCCGTGCTCGGCTTCGACTACGGCTACTCGCTAGACTACCCGGACCTCCTCTGCATCTGGGAAGCTCAGTTCGGCGACTTCGGCAACGGCGCGCAGGTCGTGATCGACCAGTTCCTCGCCGCCGGCGAATCGAAGTGGGGCCGCACCAGCGGCATCGTGCTCCTCCTCCCCCACGGCTACGAAG
>JAYTBY010000689.1:0-2909 GCA_043736755.1 Planctomycetota bacterium
CGCGCCGTCCATCTCGAGCCCGTCAGCGAGCGCTTCGGCGTGCCCCTCGTCATCGTCGACGATGAGGACGCGCACCGGACGTTCGTTGTTTTGAGTGCCGTTCACGTGGCAGCGCCCTCGACATCGCCCGAGTTCTCGGCCGTGCGTCCGTGGATCTCGACGAGCAGCGGAAGCACGATCGAGAACGAGGTCCCGCGACCCGGTTCGCTGACGACCCCGATACGGCCACCGTGCTCGTCGACGATGCGCTTCGTGGTGGGGAGCCCCAATCCGGTTCCGCCCTTCTTGGTCGACCAATACACGTCGAAGCAGCGCTCGAGAGCGTCGGGCGTCATCCCCGTGCCCGTGTCCGTCACCGAGAGGTCCACCCAATTGCCTTCACGTCGCATGCGGACGATCAACTCCCCGCCCGAGGTCATCGCCTGGCGCGCGTTCACGAACAGGTTCAGGAGCGCCTGCTTGAACGCACCGGAGTCGAGCATCACGAGCGGCAGCCCGAACGGCAGCTCCGCGTGATGTCGAATCCCGGCCAACGTGTCCTCCGGTTCGACGAAATCGAGCACATCGCGCACGAGTGCGACGAGGTCGTGCGGCGCGCGATTGATCTCGCCGCCGCGCGCATAGCGCAGAAAATCGTCGACGATCGTCTCGAGGCGCTTCACCTCGCGCTGAAGCGTGTGGACGCGCTTTTGACAGCGCTTGTCGCGCGCGCTGGGCTCGGCGCCGTCCTTCGCGCGGCTCCACTCCTCCTCGAGGAGCGCCAAGTTGATCGCCATGGTGGACAGAGGGTTCTTGATCTCGTGCGCGAGTCCCGCCGCGAGTCGCGCCAGCATGCGCATCCGCTCCGGGCTCTTGGGCTCGGCTCCGGCCGCGGGCGCACCGTCTCCGGGCCCGGGCGCGTCGATCGAGGGCTCCGGAGACGATTCCATGCAATGAGAAGCGCGCTTTCGCCGCGTCGTGCGGGCCAGTAGGCTACCGGCGCGCGCGGTGGCCTTCCACGTCGTGTGCCCAACGGATCGGAGCCACGGAGCTTTGCGGACGACGGAGCGCGAGAGCCTGATCGACGCGCGCGCGGAGCGCGTGGCGCGCACGCGTGCCCTCGAACTGCTCGAGGCGGGCGAGGTGGTCGCGTTGCCGACCGAGACCGTGTACGGGCTCGCCGTGCGCGCCGATTCGCGCGCGGCACTCGAGAACCTCTCGCGGGCGAAGGGTCGCTCGGCGGAACTCGGGCCGACGTGGCACGTCCCTTCCAGCGCGGCTCTGGAGATGTTCCCACGCGCTTCGCCGCTGGCGCGGAGGCTCGCTCAGCGCTACTGGCCGGGCCCGCTCACGTTGGTCCTGCCGGGAGTTCCGCCGGGGCTCGAACTCGCCGCCCGCGACGGCTGGACCGGGATCCGCTACCCCGCACACCCGTTCACCTCGTCGCTGCTCGCCAGCGCGCCGTTCCCCATCGTGCTGACCGGCGCGCAACGACCGACCGAGCCACCGGCCAGTCAAGCCGACATCGTGCTCGCGCGCTTCGACGGCCGACTGGCGCTCGTCGTCGACGGTGGCCCGGCGCGTCTCGCCGAATCGTCGTGCGTGTTGCGCATCGGTCGTGGACGCTTCGACCTCGTGCGCGAGGGTCTGTTCACCCTCGAGCAACTGCGGGCCGCAGCCGGTCTACGCATCGCATTCGTCTGCACGGGAAACACGTGCCGCAGCCCGATGGCGGAAGCACTCGCACGCAAACTCCTCGCGGAGCGCCTCGAGACCACGCCCGGCCGACTCGGCGACATGGGCTTCGAGCTCGCGTCGATGGGCGTCTTCGCGCATGTCGGCGAGCCCGCGTCCAAGGGCGCACTCGCGGCGATGGCCGAGGACGGGATCGAGCTCGACGCGCATCGCTCACGTGCGGCGATCCCCGACGAGGTCGCGCGCTACGACCGTGTCTACTGCATGACGCGGTCACATCGTGAAGCTCTGCTCGCGTTGCTCCCGCCGCACAAGGGCGCCCACGTCGAACTCCTCGACCCGCGCGGCGGCGACGTGCCCGACCCGTTCGGCGGCGGTCGCGTCGAATACCGCGCGGCAGCGGATCGCATCGCAGCCGCAGTGCGCGCGCGGCTCGAAGACTGGGCGTAGTCCCCTCTCGCTGGGCCGATGCACCCGCGGATCGGCCCGTGGAGGCTCCGCGGAGATGTCCGACACGATGCCCAGGGCGAGCGTGGCCAGCCCTGGCGTCAGCCTGGACCTCGTGCGACCTGACACGACCGCGCCGCAACTTCGGATCAGGTACCGAGAAAGCGCTGCCAGAGAGCCAGTAGCTCTCGCTGCTGCAGGGGCTTCGATGCGAAGTCGTCGCAGCCCGCTTGCATGCATGCCACGCGCTCCGCGGCCATCACGCTGGCGGTCAAAGCCACGATGGGCCCGCGATAGCCGCGTGCACGAAGTTGGCGCGTGGCCGTGCGACCGTCGACGATCGGCATGTGCATGTCCACGAGCACGAGGCCGAAGGGCGAGCCCTCTTGCTGGGCGGCCCACGCGATCATGACGGCTTTGGCACCGTCGTCGACGATCTCTACGGTCGCTCCGGCCTTGCGTAGCACACGAGCGATCAAGACTTGGTTGTCGCGGCCGTCCTCTGCAAGGAGGATGCGACCTAGCAAGTTCGGCCCTCGAGGTGACGACGACTCCGCCACCTGAACGAGCGGTGGCGCGACCTCCGCCAGCTGGATCGGTCCTGCAGCGACGGTGATGAGGAACGACGTGCCCTGGCCCAGCTTGCTGGAGACCACGATCCCACCGCCGAGCATCTCCGCGAAGGACTTGCTGATGGTCAAACCAAGGCCTGTTCCGCCGAAGCGCCGGGTCGTCGAGTCGTCGGCCTGTCGGAACGGCTGAAATAAATTTGCGAGTTGCGATTCGGT
>JAYTBY010000690.1:0-2909 GCA_043736755.1 Planctomycetota bacterium
TGGCGCACGTTTCAGTCGTGCGGCATCGACGCGCTCGTGCTCGAAGATTACATCCTGCTGAAGTCGGAGCAGAAGTCCGCACTCGAGGCACGACGACCGCGTGCGGACGGGAAGGGCGAAGACGACGCCGGCTTGCGCGCTGTGTGGTCGTGCCCGGCGTGCGGCGGGGCACTGCGCGGCGAAGGTTCACGCGCTGCGTGTGCCGCGTGCGCCAAGGAGTTCGTCAGCGAGGAAGGCATCTGGCGCCTCTTCCATCCTCACGAGAAGGTCGAGGGCGACGTCACCGACCTGGTGAAGTCCTTCTACGAGTCGAATCCGTTCCCGAACTACGACGGGCACGAGAGCCTCCGTTCACTGATCGACAAATCGCGCCGCGGCATCTACGCGCGCTTGCTCGACGAGCAGATCGCGTACGGCACGCGGATCCTCGAGGTCGGCTGCGGAACCGGTCAACTCAGCAACTTCCTCGGGATCGGCGGCCGCACGGTCGTCGGCGCGGATCTGTGTCTCAATTCCCTACGCCTCGCCGAGGGTTTTCGACGCCGCCACGGCCTGGAAAACGTGCGTTTCGCGCAGATGAACCTGTTTCGGCCGGCGTTCGAGGACAAGGCGTTCGATCTCGTGATGTGCAACGGAGTCTTGCACCACACGAGTGACCCGGAGGGCGGGTTTCGCCGTATCGCGCGTCTGGTCAAGCCCGGCGGTCACATCGTGATCGGGCTCTACAACACGTGGGGTCGGCTCGCGCTCGACGCACGACGCGTCATCTTCAACGCGACCGGCGGTCGCATGCGCTGGATCGACGGCTACCTGCGCGAGACGCGCATGAGCCGCGAGAAGCAGGAGTCGTGGTTCAACGATCAGTACCGACACCCGCACGAGAGCAAACACTCGATGGGCGAAGTGCTGCGCTGGTTCGACGAGTCGGGCTTCGAGTTCGTGAACGCCGTGCCGAAGCTCCGTCCGTGGGATCCGTTCACGTCGAACGAGAAGCTCTTCGAGAAGGCCGAGCGCGGCACATCGCTCGATCGCGGTCTCGCGCAGGCGAAGATGGTCTTCACGGGCTCGCGCGAAGGCGGCTTCTACATCTTGATCGGGAAGAGGGCCGCATCGTGATCGAACTGCCCTGGTATCCGACGTCGAAACAACTGCGCCAGTTCGCGTTCGTCGCGCCGTTCGGGTTCGCGATGATCGGCTTCGCGGTGTGGCGCGCTACCGGGAGCCGCGACTGGTGGATCGGCCTCGCAGCATTGGGAGTGCTGCTTGCCCTGGCCGGCGCGGTTCGTCCCGGCCTCGTCCGGCCGTTCTATTTCGTCGCGCTCGCCGTGGCCTTCCCGATCGGATGGCTGGTCTCGAACCTGGCGTTCCTCGGGATGTACTACCTGCTCCTGACGCCGCTGGCGCTGGTGTTCCGCCTCGTCGGGCGCGACGTGCTTGTGCTCCGCCGCCGCCGTACCGATAGTCATTGGTGCGACCGCGAACCGGCGAACGACCCGGCGCGCTACTGGAACCAAGGCTAGAATTCTCCGATGTCCGCTGAGCAACGCGATCCGAAGCAGAACGAGTTCCTCCGGGAATCCCAGGCGGAACGCGGTTCGTTCCTGGGCGACTACTTCGCGTTCCTGAAACGGACGCGGAAGTGGTGGATGCTCCCCGTGCTCGTCGTCGTGCTCCTGTTCGGGCTTCTCGTCGTCCTGTCGGCGACGGGCGCGGCACCCTTCATCTACACGCTCTTCTGATCGGAACACGGCCGGCTGCCGCGTTCCTGCATGCCGTGTTCCCGTATGCCGTCATGCCGCGTGCCGCGTGCCCGCACTAGGGGACTGACCGCTCGCAGCGGGTATCGCGATCAGCCCTGGCGGTAGTAGCTCGCGGCCCCTTCGTGCTTGCGACGCGGCTCCCAGGCGGATGAGCCGGACTTCGTGCGCACGCTCAGCGGATCGCGCCCGAAGATGCGGAAGACCAGCGCGAGTGGCGTGAGCAGCAGGAAGTAGAAGATCGCGATGAAGACGTTGGAGACGATCCAACCGATTGGCATCGCGATGAGCATGAGCAGTGCGAAGACGAGACGGACGGACGTCGGTCGTGCGAGTCCCGCGATGAGGATCACGATCCCGACACCGAGCCCGATCCACGTCGAGAGGCTCGGCGCGCCGAGCCTGTGGATCATGAAGCCGAGCAGGCCGAAACCGATCGGTGCCGTCCACGCGAACTGGCGCAGCTGGCTCGTCGTCGGACTCCAACCGCTCGGGATCACGACGGCCTCCGTTTACCGATCATGATGAAGAAGCCGCCTTCGCGGTTGCCTGACACGATCATGCCGGTCTGCACGAGGCCGCGCTCCAGCGCCGAGCCGCGCGGCGACGGTTGGAACAGGTCTTCGCGCTCCGTGAACGGATGCCACGGCGTCGTCTTCGGCACGGAACTCACGAAATCGAAGCCGGCCTCGTCGAACCAGCCGAGAACTTCGCCCATCGACTGCTTCGTCTCGTGCGGGTGACGGTACTGGTCGTAGAACCAAGCGTCCTGCTTCTCAGGGCTCATGCGCTGCCCGCGTAGGTGTGGATCGACCCAACGGAAACGTCCGCCCGTCATGCGGAAGAACTGGCGGCGCGTGTCGACGGCGAGGCGGCCCCATGTGTTGTAGAGCCCGATCACGATGTGGCCGCCCGGCTTGACGAGGCGCGCAATCGACTTGAATCCGCCGTGCGGATCCGTGGTCGTGAGCAAGACGCCGTTGCACAACACGACGTCGAAGCTCTCGGGTGCGAACGCCGGGCGGAACAGGTTCATCTGCACGAAACGCACGCGATCAAGCGCGTGGCGTGCGCGGAATCCTTCGGCGAGCTTGAGCGAGTTCCCGCACAAGTCTGCGCCGACCACGGTGCGATTCCCGATGCCGAGGAAGT
>JAYTBY010000691.1:0-2905 GCA_043736755.1 Planctomycetota bacterium
AGTTCGCCCAACGGTTGTGGAGTGACGAACTGTTGGGCTGGTGAACGCCTGTCATGATTCGCCACGCGATGTGGCATTTTGCCGCATCGTGAGTTGGCATTTCGAGAAGCCGGTCCCGATTCGCGGCTCCGAACAGGCACTTCCACCCTGGATGGGATCCGTTCCACGCGCCGGATCGTCCGGAGGTGGATCACGCGCCCCGTGCGCTCACCCATGCCCCCGCGGGAACACGAGCTGCAACGGGATCGCCACGCGCGCGGCCCATGAGGTGCTGTCGTGGCGATGTCCCGGGAACGTGAGGACGTGCAGGTCCTTCCCCGGTTCGTAGCAATGCCCGACCAGTGCGCGCTCCATCGCGCGCGTGTGGTGTTGACCGTCGCGCGCGGATGCGTCGCGTTCGAGTGCGGAGTGCGCGGCGCCGGAGTCGAGGTAGAGCAGCGGCCGCGGCATCGGACACATGCCCGACTGCGCATGACGGATCGCCCAGCGGTCCGCCCACCAGAACGAGCTCGAAAGACAGATCGCCGCGCCGAACACGTCGGGGCGATTCCACGCCGCGTAGAAGGAGAAAAGTCCGCCCATCGAACTGCCGAGCAGCGCCGTCGACTTCGGGCGCGCGAGCGTGCGCAGCGTTCGATCGACGTGCGGCTTCAACGATCCGACGATCGCCGCGAGGTGCAGGTCGGCGCGGCCGCCGCCGTACTCGGGATCGGCCACGGGGCCGAAGCGGTCGAGTCGGCCGCTCGCGGTGTCGATCGAGACGACGATGATCTCCTGCACCGCGGAGAGCGACCACAACTCGGCGAGGACGTGGTCGAGGTCCCACACGCCCGCGGGTCCGTGATAGTCGGACCACAGCGATTGGCCGTCTTGCGCGTAGAGGACCGGATAGCGCGCGGAGTCTTGCTCGGTGTAGCTGGGCGGCAGGAGGACGCGGTACTTCAGCTCCGAACCGTCGGCCAACGCGATGTGGTCGGTGGGTTGGAGCACCCCGCGCGTGTCGCCGAACGAAGGATGCAAGTCGAGATGGTCGCCGGCTGCGAGGACGAGGTTGCGACCCGCGGCCCAGGCGCCGTCGGAGCGGACGAGCTTGCACTCGAGAGTCTCCCCCACTGTGACCGCGACATCGAAGGTCGACTCGTCGCCGTTCGTGGCGATCGGCTTCGTGTCGCGCGACCAGTCGAGCGGCGCGTGTTCGCCGCGCAGGAATACCGCGCCCCGTGCGCGTGGGTAGCGGACGACGATGCGTGCGGCGTTGGCCATGGATCTCCAGATTACGGCGCGGAGGTCGATTCGACAGCGCTCGTCGTGGGACGATCCTCCCGTGAGCGGCTCGGACGTCGCGCTGCGGTCGGAGCGAGACCTCGACCTGACGCAACTCGAAGCGATCCAGCCTGTCGGTGACTCCAGTTCGAGACCGGCTGTGAGAATCATGGATTTCCGGGCACGAATCCGCTCCTCCGGCATGAAGTCCCCTGTGAACCCGCACGACGCACCGCGCCCGATCGAGGCCCTCCTCGCGGAAGCCGAGTGGATCCGCGACCTCGCGCGTCGCTTGGCGCGTGACGCGTCCGAGGCGGAGGACCTCGTCCAGGAGACGTGGACGGCGGCGCTCGCGAGCCGGCCCGACACGACGCGGCCTGCGCGAGCCTGGCTCACCGTCGTCGTCGCGAATGCGGCGCGTGCGTTGCGACGATCCGATGCGCGTCGAGGTGAGCGCGAGCGCGTCGCGGCACGACCCGAAGCACAGCCTTCGACGTCCGAGATCATCGAGCGGGCGCACGCGCAGCGCGAACTCGTCGCCGCGGTGCTCGAACTCGACGAACCGTATCGCGAGGCGGTGCTCCTGCGCTTCTACGAAGGACTGACGCCGCGTGCGATCGCTCGTCGCATCGGCGTCCCATCCGCCACCGTGCGTTCGCGTATCGCGCGCGGCGTCGCGCTCCTGCGTGTGCGTCTCGATCGCGAGCACAAGGGCGACCGCTCCGCGTGGGTCGCACTCCTCATGCCGGCGCCTGAACACGCTCTGTCCTCGTCGTCCGTCCTCGGAGTCGCTCTCGTGAATGCCAAGATCATCCTGGTCGCAACGGCTGCCGTCGCCGGACTCGCGCTCGTCCTCATCCTTCGCGATCCGAGTTCGCCCGTCGCGCGAGAACCTGTGCCGTCGCGCGCTATCGACGAGGAGTCCGCGGACGCGCGCGATTCGAGGCCTCACGAGCCGTTGCGACCGACGGTTCCGGGAAGTGCCGGACGAATCAGCGTCGAACCTGCGGCTCTGCGCGAGCTCATGTCCGACGCGCCAGCAGCGCCGGCTTCGATCGGAACCCGAGGACGCGTCCTCGATGCGGACTCGCGGCCGCTCGTCGGTGTCCCGATCGCCGTCGAAGCGCCGGACGGCACTCGCCGTGTGATCGCGACGAGCGTTGCGGACGGCGTTTTCACCGCAAGTTCGACCGAATCTGGCGGCTTGCTCGTCGCCGGCGGCACCGAATGGTGCACCGTTCTCGCGGCCGCGCCGCAGACCGCCATCCAGGACGAAGCGGTCGTTCTCGTCATCGCTCCGAGCATCGACATCCATGGGACCGTCGGCGACGAAGTCGGCGCGACCGTGGAGGGCGCGCGCCTCGAGGTCGAGCTGCCCACTGGATTCCGCGCACGATTTCGCGAAGTTCTGGACCGATCGAGCCCGCGCACGTTCCGCGCTCGCGCTGGAGTCGATGGTCGATTCGCCTTCGACTGCGTCCCGCGCATCCTCGACGCGCGGGTGCGAGTCGCGCACGAAGGCTTCTTGAGCGCAGCGTTCACCCGGGCCGACATTCCGCCTAGTCCGTGGCCCATCGTCCTCCTGCGCGGAACCACCGCGAAGCATACCGTGCGCGGGCTCGTCGTCGACGCGACGGGAGCG
>JAYTBY010000692.1:0-2901 GCA_043736755.1 Planctomycetota bacterium
CAGTTCGATGCCGTGGGTGCCGGGCGTGATGTCGCGGCGCGACACGGCGCGTGCCTCGCCGCGCGGATGCGAAGCGCTCACGCGGAAGACGGTTCCCTCCGAACCTTGGATGCGAAACGCGCCGTTACGGTCGGCCGTCGTGGTGTTCATGTTCGACGTGCTGCCCGTGAGCGTGACCCACATCAGGGGTGCTTCGGGAAGCGGCGATCCGTCGACGTCGTGCACGACGCCGCTGATCGCGAACGGATCGGTGTAGCTCGGCAGTTCCAGCGCGATGCCCGCGCGGTTCTCGCCGGGATGGATCGTCAGCTCGGACGGTTCGCTCGAGCGGCTGTCCGGCGTCGTGGCGGTCAATCGGAGAAGACCGTCGGTCACGCCATCGAGGCGGAACGAGCCGTCGCGATTCGACTTCGACGAAACGTGCGTTCCGGTCCAGCGGTTCTCGCCCGTCGACAGCGCGACGTCCACGCGAGCATCGGCGATGGCGAGCCGGTCGGAGTCACGCACAAAGCCCGCGATGGTCGCTCCCGGGAGAAGCACGAGGTCGCCCAACTCCACGACGGGCGCGATCTGTGACTCGGCGATCCCGCGCGAGATCGAGGCGTACCCGCTCGCACGGCACGCGAAGAAGAGCGACTTGACCTCCCGATCCGCGGGCCGCGTCAGCGCGATGACGAACGAGCCGTCCGGTCCGCTGCGCCCGCGAGCGAGCGGTTGCTCCTGCGTGCCGTGCGTCTCGTACGCTCCGTCGGCGGACTTCGAGTACAGCGACTCGACCGCGCATCCGATGTCGGGGACACCCGCGCCGTCGGCGGCGACGAGACGGCCGCGCACTTCGAAGCCGGCGCGCATCGCGGACGGAGCGCGCATCTCCGCCACGACGTTTTCACTCGGAACCTGTGCGCGTTCCCTCGTCGTGTGTGCGGTGGCTGTGAGCTCGACGGGACGCGCGGGTCCGGTCGCGACCGGCGCGGCGGGAGCCTGGCCGACGCGACTCACAGGTGGATCGCCGACGCGCGCCCAAACGAAGAATGCCGTGGTGAGCACGATGCAGGCCGCGCCGACGATCAGCGAGCGAGGGGTCATGAGACGGTGCCGCGAACCTGGCTCGCGATGGGAGGAGCCTGTGCACGATCGACCACTGCCGACGGCGACGGCGCGGAAGTACGCGCGACCGCGTAGAGGACCGCCGCGACGGCGGCGCACAGGGACGCGAGAAGAAGCGCGCGCGAGCGGGGGCTCATGCTCTCAAGAGTGCGCACTCGCGCCCCGGCGGACAAGAAAGCACGCATACGCGGCGGAGTTCGGCGCGCTGTCGCGGCCCCGCAGCGCGCGCACACGCCGTACATCAGCGCACGGCGGTGCGCACCGCTGCCGTCCGCGCCTCGCCCGACATTCGTCCGTCGGCCATCGTCACGACACGGTGGCAGCGGGCCGCGAGCCGCTCGTCGTGCGTCACGAGCAGCATCGAGAGCCCGCGTGCTTCACGCTCTTCGAGCAGCAATTCGAGCACCTTTTCGCCTGTCGCGCTGTCCAAGTTGCCCGTCGGTTCGTCCGCGATGAGCAGCGGCGGATCGAGGAACAGGGCGCGCGCGATCGCGACGCGTTGGCGTTCGCCGCCCGACAACTGCGCGGGTCGGTGCTTCAGTCGGTCATTCAAACCGAAGCGTGTCAGCGTCTCCTCCGCACGTTGCACGATCTCGCGTCGATGGCTGCGCCACGCGCCGAACGAGTGACCGATCATCGCCGGCAGCACGACGTTCTCGACCGCCGTGAGCTCCGGCAGCAAGTGATAGAACTGGAAGACGAAGCCGACGCGCTCGTTGCGCAGGCGCGCGCGCTCGGGCGTCGATTCCTTCCACGCGCTGCGGCCTTCGAAGAGGACTTCGCCCTTCGTCGGTTCCTCGAGCAGCCCGAGGATCTGGATCAGCGTCGACTTGCCCGCGCCCGACGCGCCCATCAGTCCGACGAGTTCGCCGCGTTGCACGTCGAGCGAAACGCCGTGCAGGACTTCGAGCGTGCGGTCGCCCACTTGGAACGACTTCACGATGCCGCGCGCGGAGACGATGGCGTCACTCATAACGCAGCGCCTCCAACGGATCGAGGCGACCAGCGCGCCACGCGGGAATCGCGGCGAAGAGCAGCGTGCACACGAACGCTCCGAGCACGATGAACGCGACCCACAACGGGTTCACGACGGCTGGGATGTGGTCGAACAGGTAGACGTTGCGGTTGAAGATCTGGACGCCCAGGACGCTCGAGATCCAACGCTCGATCGCGTCGATGTTCAGTGCGCCCAGCACGCCGAGTACGGCGCCCGCGAGCGTACCGATCAACGCGTCGAGGAACGCGATCCACAGGAACAGGCTCGTCACGCCGCCCGGCGTCGCGCCGAGAGCCGAGAGGATCCCGATGTCGCGGCGCTTCTCGGTGACCATCATCGAGAGGATCGCGAAGATCGTGAACGCGGCCACGACGACGACGAGCGACAACATGATCGCCATGAGCACGCGCTCGTTCTCGATCGCGCCGAGCAGGGACTTCCGGAAGTCCTCCCACGTGCGAACCTCGCCGGAGTCGGGCTTCTTCACCAGGCCGGCGGCCGCGAGCTTCGTCGCGAGCTCGTCGCGCAGCGCACGACCGTCGCGCTCGTAGTCTTTCAAGTGCACGAGCACTTGGCTGAAGCGACGCTCCGACGACAGGAAGTTTGCGAGTTCCGCGCGCTCGAAATAGATCTTTTCGAGGTCCATCTCGTTCTCGCCCGAACGGAACGTCCCCGCAACGACGTAGCGGCGATTGAGGACGGGAAAATCACCCGTCACCGGGTCGGGCACACCGGTGACAATCTCGATCTCGCTGCCGCGGCGCAGATTCCAGGCGTCGGCCAACTGCTCGCCGACG
>JAYTBY010000693.1:0-2894 GCA_043736755.1 Planctomycetota bacterium
TCGGCCTCGGGGTGCTTCGCCAGGACGGCGGTCCAGCCCGGGATCCCGGAGCGGAACGCGAGGATCTGGCGGATCGTGGGGGAGCCCTGCGACTTCGGAAACGACGGGAGGTGCTGCGCGAGCTCGTCGTCGAGCGCGAGCTTTTTCGTCGTGCAGAGCTCCAGCACGGCGGCGGCCGTGAACTGGCGCGTCAACGAACCGATCTCGAAGCGCGTCGTGGCATCGACCGTGCCGCCGACGTGGGCGGAACCGAAATAGCCCTCGGCCAGGATCTCTCCGCCGCGGAGCACGGCGATAGAGACTCCCGGCACGCCTTCGCGCGTCGTGGCCTCGCGACCAACGGCACGGACGACTTGGGTCAACCGTTCCTTTTCGAACTCTGCTTGGCGCGGGGACGACGCGAAGCTCTGCGAAACCAACGAGAGCGCGACGAGTGCTGCGAACATGGGAATCTCCTAGGGGCCGTTGCCGGAACTGTCTCGCAGAATACGGAGCCCTACGCTGCCGTCGACATACTGACTTGCCGGCTTGCACGGCCGGGCAGGCGTCCCGAGCTTGGCCCGGCAACCACGGGCCGGTTTTCAGGTGACCACCGAGGCAACCGTGCGCTGATCCAGGTTTCCTTCCGAGCGACTCGCAGCACTCGTGCCCAGGCCACGCGCGCATCTGCTCACCTACCACGGCGTGCTCGCGCCCGCGGCGCAATGGCGGGACCGCATCGTGCCCGGGCCGCGCGCGCGGGCTGAGTCGCACCACGGTTCGCCGGAACCCAATGGCGTGTGCTCGGGCTCGGGCTCACCCGACTCCGAAAACTCCCCCTGTCGCGCACACGAGCCCTGCCAGAACCCAGAGGCTCCGTTGGGCCGAACTCTTGGCGCAAGCGTCTTCGCCGTCGACGTACTGACTTGCCCCCACTGCGGCGCTGCACGCAGGCTGATCGCCATGATCACGGACGGGCTCGTCGTGCGTAGGATCCTCGACCTCCTCGAGCTGCCCAGCTCACCGCCGCCGATCGCTCCTGCCAGAGCGCCTCCCGAGCACGAGTTCGCCTGGTAGTCCGGGACAAGAGTGAACTGCGCGCATCCAAGAGGGGCGCGGCCGGGCGGCGCCATGCCCAGCGCACCCGGACCGGCGCCTCCAACCTCCTCCATGTGGGCACCGTGGTCCCGCAGAGCAACAGGACGGAGATCCAAGGCGACCGGATCCACAACTCCGGGGGCACGAGGGGGCTTGGAGCCGGCCCCCACCGCTGATGTCATCCGCTTGGAGTTCCTATCCCCTCAGCGCGCCGACGTACATCGGCAATTCCGGCGGCGGCATCTTCGACGCCGAGACGCACGAGCTGCTCGCGCTGTTCACGAAGATCTACACGCACGGCACGGTGCGGCCGATGGTCGTGCCGCACATGGGCCTCGCGACGCCGCTGGCGGCCGTTTACGACTGGCTCGACAAGGTCGGCTACGCGGCGCTCGAGCCGTCGAATGGTGCCCCCGTGGCCGCCGGCGCGGAGAAGTAGGCGCGCGTCGAGGACGCTCACCGCGCAGGCGTCACGGATTCACGTGGCGCTGCGCGAGTCCGAGTCGCGTGCGCTCCGCCGCAAGCATCACGGACAGAGCGTGATGCCCCTCGCATCGCTGATGTTGAAGCCCGCGCCGCCGGCCTGTGGGTTGCGATAGAGGAACTGGAAGTGCCACGTCTGTCCCGCGCTCGCCACCACGCCGCTGGGCAGGTTGTTCCAATCGACCGGCTGACTCGTCGCACCGCTCGCGCTCGTCAAGAGGTTCGGGAAGCGCGTCGAGGGCGAGCTGATGCACCGGAGCCCGTTGCCGGAGGTGAACGGGGTCGTGTACGTGTCCCGGCTGAAGATGAAGCGGCCCGACGTCGTCGGCGGACAACCGCTGACGGAGACGGTCCAGTCGCTGGCGACGATGCTCGCGGAACCGCTCGATGCGAGGACGGCGCCCGCTCCGGCCGTGTTCGGCGTCGTCGCGCACTCCGACCACGAGGTCAGGCACGAGGATCCGGAGATGTCGAGCGCGGCGCGCGCCTGCAGGAGGCCCCAGCCGTACGTGGTGTCGTACCCAACCGGGCCGAGATCCCGACACGTGCTGCGGACGATCGCGTCCACTTGCACAGCGCTCAACGTCGGATTGCGCGACAGCACGAGAGCCGCGACTCCCGCGGCGTACGGCGACGCGACCGATGTGCCCGAGGCCATCATGTAGGTGTTCGGGCCGTAGCCCGCGCTGCCCGTGCGATCCGTCGTGTAGATGTCGACGCCCGGCGCGACGAGATCCAGGCTCGGCCCGGTGTTGCTGAAGGACGCCAGCACTCCGAGCGGAGACACTGCACCGACACCGTTCACGACCTCCAGCCTGGCCGGGTAGTGGATGGTCGTCGCCGTCGAGTTCCCGGCCGACGCGAAGTGGACGATTCCCGCGGCGTGCATCTGGCCATAAGCCATCGTGATGGCGGACTGGCTCAGCAGGCCGTTGCTGCAGTTCGTGACGCGACAACCGCGGCTCTGCGCGGCGCTCAGACCGGCGACGACCCAGGCTGTGGTCGTAGTCCACGTGTTGTTGCAAAGCTGCGAGCCGACGAGCATGCGGATCGGGACGATCGTGCATCCCGGTGCCGCGCCAACCGTGCCGAAGAAGTTGTCCGCACGAGCCGCGGCCGCTCCGGCGACGACGGTGCCGTGGTTGTCGCAGGCGCTGACCGGTCCTCCGGAACCGGGACCGGCGCTCGTGACGTCGGCGCCCGGGACGATGCGCAGGTCGAAGTGGGTCGTCTCGACGCCGACGTCGAGGATCGCGATTCGGATCCCCGACGAACCGAGCGTCAAGTCCCAGGCTTCCGGCCCGTCGATGTCGAAGTCGGGAGTCCCCCAGAGG
>JAYTBY010000694.1:0-2893 GCA_043736755.1 Planctomycetota bacterium
GGCCCTGAAAATCCGGTCCGATCAGCCCTACTTCGCCGCCGCCTGGATCTCGGAGTACGTGCGGCCCGCGGGCTGGCCCGCTTCGGTCGGCAGCCCGCAGGCTTGCCAGCCCGGCGTCACGTTGCCGTTCGGATCGCGCGCGCCGCCGAAACCGCATTCCATGTTCACGAAGTCCGTGAAACCGGCCGCGCCGAGCTCGTCGCAGGCGCGCTGCGAGCGCATCCCCGACTGACAGCCGACGACGAGCTTGGCGCTCTTTGAGAACTTCGTGGCGACGACCTTCGTGAAATCGGGGTTCGGCTGCATGCCGCCGCCGCCGCGCGTCATCACGGGCACGTTGAACGCGCCGGCCGGGTGGCCGGCCTCGAACTCCTCGACCGTGCGCACGTCGAGGTAGCTGTAGCCAGCGGCCAGCAGGGCGGGGCAGTCCTTGGGAGTCACGTTCTTCATCGCGGTTCGTCCTTCACTCGTCCACTCGCAGGCTCAGCGCGTGCGTCGATCGCGCGCACTCACTAGTGCTCGGGCACTTTGTATCCGACCGAGCGGATGGCCGCGGCGATCTTCGCCTCGTCCGCCAGCGCCGGTTTGTAGGCCACGAGCACCTTGCTCGTCTCGAAGCTGGCCTTGCACGACTCGACGCCTTCGAGCGCGAGCACGGTCGAGCCGATCGCGCCCTCGCAGCCCGTGCACGTCATGCCCTCGACCTGGATCTCGACCGAGCGCGTCGCCGTCGTCGTGACTTCCGCTTTCGAGCAAGCGGCCAAGGCCGCGGCGACGAAGAGGGCCGGCGCGATCACGAACCGCAGGGGGATCATTTCTTCTTCGCCGCCTGCGGCGCGAGCTTCGTCAGCTCCTGAGTGAGTTCGTCGCCGGCCTTCTTCGGCACGAGGAAGTACCACCACTCCTTCGTCGCGGTCCACTTCTCGCGCTCGGCAACGGCCGCGCCCCAGACGCACGCGTCCGAGGACTCGGTCGCCTTCCAGAACTTCGCGTCGGCGGCGTCGAGGCGGAGCTTCATCGACTTCTTCTGCGCCGGATGCGCGACTTCCATTCCGAACGAGAGCAGGTGGCGGCCATCGACTTCGTTGCGCCACTCGTCGAGGCCGTGCGCATAGCCCTTCTGCGCGGACTTCACCGTCGCCTCGAAGGCGTCGACGAGGCCCTCCATGCCACCGCGCACCACGTGCTCGGCTGCTTTGCGTTCCTTCAAGAGTTCTCGGACGGCGTCGTGCGTGATCATTCAGTGGTCCTTGTCGAGCTGTCGCTCGAAGTAGCGGAGTCCGTCGTTCGGCTTGAAGAACGTGCGGATGGTCTTGTCGTCGTGGAAGGCGAGGAAGGCGCCGGACCTCGTGTCGAAGCGCGTGATCACGCCGTCGGCGCGCTCGGTCTCGCGCACCGTTCCGCCGACCTTCGCGTCACGCAGCTCTTGCGCGAGGCGCAGGTACTGAGCTTGCGTGATCGACCCGAACTCAGAAACGTGCTTCGCGAAATGCTCTTCGAGCGAGCGCTTCGACGTGAAGCCGACGCGGGTATCGACGTCGGGGGAGGTCGCTCTCGAACTCGACGACGGCGCTCTCGGTGTCGTCGGCTTGGAGGCAGCTGGCCCGCCGCTGTCGGGAAGCGTCGCTGCTTCGATCCCGAAGGACCGTGCCGTGTCGGCAGTCGTCGAGTCGGAACCCTCGAGGATCTTCGGTCCGAACAGGATGCCGAGGATCGCGAGGAGGAGTCCGGACAGGGTCAGAGTGGCCTTCTTGCGCATGATTCGGGCGGTGATCCTACACGTTCGCCCGCTAGGTCCGGCCGCTTGGCCTTGCTATCGCCTCGACACGAACTCGTCCGTGATGTCGTGCGTCTCGTCCACGAGGTATGCCCAACTCGCTCGGGCACCTGGGGCGTCGATGCGCGTCGATCGGCGTTCGAAATGGCCCGCTCGCCACCATCCGAGCACCGGGGGCTCGCGAACCGCAAGATCTCGTCGCGTGGTGGGTCCAGCCGACCCCTGCGCCGTGGATCCCGCCAGAAAAGGGTTCCAGCTTCGCCTGAGATCGGCCGATGTCTCTCTCCCGGAATCCCGCGCGCCATGCACATCCCCATCCCCGTCGTCGATTCCATGCTGCCGGTCGGATTCGAGTGGCAGCCCATCGTGATGTCGATCCTCGTCGGCGGAGCGATCGGCTTCGAGCGCGAGATGCACGGCCGACCCGCGGGATTGCGCACGCACATCCTCGTGTGTCTCGCGTCGACGCTCCTGATCTTCGCCTCGCGCGTGCTGCCGGCCCAGCTGCTGGCCGAGGACTCGGTCGCACGCATCGTCATGGATCCGAACCGTCTCGCGGCGGGCATCGTGACCGGCATCGGATTCCTCGGCGCCGCAACGGTGATCCGCGCGGGCGACATCGTGCGCGGGATCACGACCGGAGCGACGGTGTGGACCGTCGCGGGCCTCGGAATCGTCATCGGTCAGGGCGAATACGCGATCGCCGTCGTGGGTGCCATCGCGGTGATCATCGTTCTCGCGGGGCTCGATCCGCTGACGCGCCGCATCGCGCCGGTGATCTATCGGCGGTTGACCGTAACGGGGATCGGCTCCGAGATGTCATCGCTTTCCGCGCGCATCGCCTCGGTCCTGAAGCAGCACGAGATCCGCGTGCAGGACTTGTCGGGGAGCCGCGGCGAGCCGGATCAACCGTTCGAGCTCGTCTTCCACGTGCGCCTGCGGAATCTGCAGCAGGCGCCGGAGATGCTCGAGAAGATCTCTGGCGAGCACGGCGTGAAGCGCGTCGAGTGGTCGCAGATCAGCCACTGATGGCGAGGGCGACAGTGCCGCACGGACTCGACCCGCCCCGCTAACAGAACCGCAGGCCCGAGTCGCCCGAGGTGTAGAGAGCCTGGC
>JAYTBY010000695.1:0-2887 GCA_043736755.1 Planctomycetota bacterium
GTCGACACGATCTTCGTGATGAGCGACGGTGAGCCGTCGATGGGCGAAGTCGTCGAGCCGCTCGTCATCCGCGAGCACGTCGGCGCCTGGAACGAGCACCGTCGCATCGTGATCAACACGATCGCGGTCGGCGGGCAGTTCAACATCCTGGAGTGGCTCGCCGAGGATTCCGGCGGAACGCACGTGAAGTTCGAGTGACGGATCGCGAGGATCCATGGGTGACGTGGCGCGGTCCGCACGGCGGACCGCGCCCGTCGCATTCGTGCGCGATTCCTCGATGAAAACCACCCTGCGCGTCCTCCTCTCCGTCGCCGTCGCGGCGGGCATCACGGCGCTCGTGCTGTGGTGGAGCGGTCTGGAGCTACGCGCGGTCGGCGACGTGCTCGGACAGTTGACCTTCGCAGCTTGGTTGCCCGCGTTCGGACTCCACGTCGCGCTCTACGTCCTGCGCGCGTGGCGGTTCGCGATCCTCATGCCGAGGTCCGTGAGCGTGCGCCCGCTCCCGATGCTCGCGGTCACCGGCGCACACACGCTGGCCTCGTTCGTCCTCCCGGCGAAGATCGGCGAGGCCACGTTCGTGCTCTACGCGAACCGCTCGTGCGGAGTTCCCGCCGCTGCGGGTGTCGCGGCGCTCGTCGTCTCGCGGTTGCTCGACACGACCTTGCTCGCCGCCGGGTTCTCTCTCGCGTGCTTCGCGATCCACGCCTCCGGCGGGTTCCCCGCGATCGGCTGGTTCGTCCCGCTCGGAACCGGGCTCGCGTTCGTCGCGGCATTCGGCGCGTGGTTGTCGGCGCGCAGCGATCTGCTCGCACGCTGGACGAGCAGCGTGATCCGCGGCGTGGGGCTCGATCGCACGGGATTTGGCGCGAAGCTCGCGACGCGCATCGACGGCATCGCGGGATCGTTGCGCGAATCGGGCGGCGAAGGCCGACTCGTTCGTGCTGCCGCCGTGTCGATCCCGATCTGGCTCGTCATCTTCCTGTTCTGCGCCGTGCTCGCGCGCGCGCTCGGCCTACCGGAATCGACGACGCTCGCGGAGGCCACGTTCGGTTCGAGTCTGGCGATCCTGACGAGCCTGATCCCGGTCAGCGCCTTCGCGAACTTCGGCACGCTCGAACTGGGTTGGACGCTGGGTTTCGTCACGGTCGGAGTGCCGCGCGACCTCGCGCTCGCAACGGGACTGGGCCTGCACACGGTGCAACTCGTCCACATCGTGGCGCTGGGCCTCGTGTCGCACGCGTTCCTCGGGTCGCGTACGAGAGCCGCGAGCTGATCAGCGCGTCGTCGCAGGTCCGTCCCGCGCGATGCCGAGCTTGATCCCCGGGCGAAATCGTCGTCCAATCCTCGCGAGGAATCACCCATGACCACTGCACGTCTTCCCGTCGCGGTCGCGTACGTCGCGATCGCGCTCTGCGCCGCTTGCGACCGTCACGAACCCCAGTCGAAGGCCGCCACGTCCTCGACGTCGGAGCCCGTGTCGCCGGCATCGGCGGTCCCGACGCCCACGCCGACTCCGACGAAGCCCGCCGTCGACTTGATGGAGCCGCCCGATCCGGTCGTGGCCAAACCGCCGGACGTGAAGGTCGTTCCGGCCGAGGTCATCGACGCCGATCGCGAGCGAGTGACCACCGAACTCTCCCAGCAACGTGTCGCGCGCGCGCGGGTGGACATCATCCGGATCGATTCCGCGTTGGCCGAGTACGCGATCAACAACTCGGGCCGTTACCCGGACAGCCTCGAACCGCTCGTCACTGCCGACGTGAACGGTGCGACGTACCTGCGAACGACGGAGATGCCGCGAGATCCGTGGGGACGCGTGTACCTCTACGAACCGCCCGTGCCCGGCACGCCGACTCCGCGGGTCTACACGCTCGGCAGCGACAATCGCGCGGGCGGGAAGGGCGAGGACGCGGACCTGGACAGCTCCTCGATCCGCGAAGAGCGCTGAACCGCGGCGAGAGCGTCCTCGTTCAGCGCGCCGGAACGAGCCGACTGCGATCGTTGGCACGCGCTGGCTGAACTTCGGCAGCGAGCGCGCGCGCGACGGCTTCACCGACCAAGCGACAGCCGGCCGGCGTGTGGTGCTGCTCGTCGTACCAGGTGTCGAAATCCTTCGGCAAAAACGGCATCAGGTCGAGTTGCGGGATATCGAGTCGCGTCGCGACTTCGCCCGCTCGGCGATCCACGGCGCGCAGCACTTGCCACGCGGCTTCGTGCGTGAAGTACGTCGAGCAACGTTGGTGGTAGGGGCGACCGACGGCGTAGCTCCAGAGCCACTGTGATTCTTCGGGCGTGAACGACTTCTCGAGCCACGGTTGGCGCACGGCGAGGACGAGCGGGGCCTTCTTCCGGGCGCGCACCAGACACCGTTCGAACCACTTCTCGAAGTGGTCGAGCATCGGCGACGTGTCGGGCGGCGTGTGGACCAGCGTCGTCGCGGCAGCACGCATCGCGCGCACTTCGGCGAGTCGCTTGCCAGCGCGCTCCTTCACGTCGACTGGCTTCAAAACCCGGCGTTTCAGTCCCGAAGCGATGCGTCGGAGTGCAGCGCGCTTCGGCGTCCACGCGAACGGGCCTTCGGGATGCTGCGCGAACACTTGGCTGGCGGGGATAGGGCCTTCGTCGATCGATCCCGGCATGCCGTGCTCCATCCACGTGACGGCGTCACTGGCGCCGACGAGGAAGACGATCGCGTCGAGTCGTGGATAGCGGTCGAGCGTGCGTTCGAGGATTCGATCGACGTGCCGCGCGGTCACGAGCGAGCGGGCGATGTTGCCGACGTGGACGCGGCGCGCGCCGAGCCGCGCGAGGTTCTCCGGCCGTGAAAGCGCATCCTGGAGGACGCTCGGCCATTGCGTGCGTTGATCGAGGTAGTAGCACTCCGCCG
>JAYTBY010000696.1:0-6276 GCA_043736755.1 Planctomycetota bacterium
GGCAAGCGCAGTGCCGTCGTGCTCGTCGACGTTTCGAGCGGAGCCGTCTTGCGCGCCCTGACGCCGCTCGGATTCGACGCACCGACGTTTCAACTCGGCGGGGGACGCGGGTTCACGTTCTCACCCGACTCGCAGGAATTGTGCTTCGTGCAGAATCGGGATGCGAAGCAGGCCGAATCGACGAACGCCGACTTGTGGGTCGTGCCCGTCGCCGGCGGTGAAGCCCGCTGCATCACCAGCGCGAATCGTGGCTGGGACGGCGCTCCGCTCTATTCCCCCGATGGCCGTTGGATCGCGCACGTGAGTCAGGCGACGCCGGCGTACGAGTCCGATCTGCGGCGCTTGACGCTGATCGATCGCAAGAGCGGCGACGTGCGTCACCTCACGGAGCGCGGTGGCTTCGACAACGGGGTCGACGACTTCCGTTGGAGCGCGGACTCGAAGCGTCTCGTGTTCCAAGCCGACGTCCGCGGCCGCACGCCGCTCTACGAGATCGGGATCGAGGGCGGGACTCCGCGCGAGGTGCTCGTGCACGGCACGCTGGGTGGATTCGAACTCGCCGCGGACGGCGTACTCGTCTACGCCGCGCGGACGGTCGGTGAGCCGCCGGAGCTCTACGCGCACGACGCACGCGCCGTGGGACGGCGCGTGCTGACTCAGCTGAACCGTGCGGTCGCCTCCGACGTGGATATCCGCCCGGCGAGCGAGTTCCGCGTCCAGGGCGAAGGCAGCTACGAGATCCACGGCTTCCTCGTGACGCCGCACGACTTCGATCCGAAGCAGAAGTACCCGCTGATCCTCAACGTCCACGGCGGTCCGCAGTCCCAGTGGACCGACGGATTCCGCGGCGATTGGCAGGTCTATCCAGGGAAGGGTTACGTGGTCGCGTTCTGCAATCCGACCGGATCGACGGGGTACGGACAGGATTTCTGCGACGCAATCACCGGCGATTGGGGCGGACGCGTCTACCGCGATCTCATGCGCGTGACCGATGCGTTGGCGACACTCGATTTCGTGGACCAAAAGCGCATAGGACTCATGGGTTGGTCCTTCGGCGGCTACATGTCGATGTGGATCGAGGGTCAGACCGATCGCTTCGCGGCGAACGCGGCGATGATGGGGCTCTACGACTTGCGTGCGTTCCACGGCGCGACGGAGGAACTGTGGTTCCCCGAGCACGATCTGCGCGGCACGCCCTGGACCTCGGGAGATTACGAACGCTGGTCGCCGTGCAACTACGTCACGAACTTCAAGACGCCAGCGCTCGTGATCGCGGGTGAGCTCGACTACCGCTGCCCGTACACGCAGAGCCTCGGGTACTTCACCGCGCTGCAAAAGCAGGGCGTGCCGTCGCGGCTCGTCATCCTGCCCGACGCGGGTCACTGGCCGGCGTGGCACGAGATGGCCGTCTACTACAACGAGCACTTGGCGTTCTTCCACGAGCACCTCGGCGGCGAGAAGGCGCCGTGGGACGTGAAGGAGCACGCGCGCAACCTCGCGTTCGGGGGGAAGCAGTGAACGTCCGCGCGGCGGTCGCGTGCGTGCTCGCGCTCCTCGCTTGCGCGGCTTGCAAGGGGTTCGACAGCCGTGCGACGGACGTCGACGGTTGGAAGCGCTATGTCGACGGCGGCGAGATCGGCCGCGAGGAGGAATGGCCCGAGCCGCCCGTCGCGCAGGAACTGACGTTGCCGCCAGCGTTCGCGCCGTGTCCGCCCGACGATCGCCGCGCGTTCTGGCGCATCGTCGCGGCGGGCGAGCGCGGCGCCGTGCCCGAAGGGCGCAGCGCGGCCGAATGGGCTCTCGAACTGGAGCCCTGGCTCGCGTCCACCGATCCCGAGCTGCGCGACGATCTCGCCCACGCGATCCTTGCGGGCTGGATCGTGCGCGGGAAGATCGAGGACGATGTGCTGCGGTCCCTCGCCGCGAAGTGGCGCGCGGATCTCGGGCGCCCCGGTACGGCCGACGAAGACGTCCTCGCGCGCTCGTTCGCGGCGCTCACGCTCGCGGCGGTCGTGGCTTGGGATCTCCAGCACCCGTTCCTCGGCGACGAGCTGGTCCGGATTCGCGCGGCGGCTTTCGAGTACGCAGCGAACGAACCCGACGTGCGCGGCTACGACGAGCAGCTCGGTTGGGTGCACGCGACCGCTCACGCCGCCGACCTCCTGAAGTTCCTCGCTCGCGAAGCGGACCTGCCGCCGACGGAACAAGCGCGCATCCTCGCCGCCGTCGACGCGAAGTCGGCGCTGCCCCACGCGACGTGGACCGCGGGCGAGGACCTTCGCCTCGCGCGCGTGGCGCAATCCCTGGTGAAACGTAGCGATTGCGATGCGGGGGCCTTCGAACGCTGGGTCGAGAGCTACGAAGCTCTGCATCGCGCACTGTGGGCCGCGTCGCGCCTGGACGGTGAGCGTCTGGCCGAATTCGGAAATCGTCGGCGCGTGCTGTCCGAGTTGAGCGGGCTCCTCGCGGGGGACGACGCATCCGAGATCGTCGTGTGGGCCTCCGGTCGTGTGCTGCGCGCGCTGCGCGAGACAGGCTGAAGTCAGGAACACGGCGGGTGACCGCTCGCTCGCACCCGACTAAACTCCGCGCCCCGGGTTCCCTCGCCCCACGCGATCCGCATCTACTCAATGAAGACCCTCTCGGCTCTTGCACTCGGTCTGTGTGGCCTCCTGCTCGCACTCGCTGCGCTGCCCGCCTGTCGGATGGAGCCGAAGCTCGACAACGCGCGGGCCGAGTTGGCCCCCGACGAGCGTATGCAGACCCCGACGGTGCCTGGGGCGATCCTCGGTTCCGTCGCTCACGAGCAGGCGGTGATGAAGAGCAGCTACTGCGCCGCGTGTCACCCCGCCGCGTACGCCGAGCACGAGCAGAACACGCACGGCCGGGCATTCACGGACGAGGAAGTGCGCCTCGGCACCGGTCGCTTCAGCCAAGCGGACTGCATCATCTGCCATACCCCGCGCCCCGTGTTCGAGTCGGGCATCGGCCAGAACCCGATCCGCCGCCACCACGGTCTCGAGGAGGGGAATACCTGCATGACGTGCCACTGGCGCGAAGGGCAGGACTACAGCCGTTTCACTGGCGGCGCGGAGTGCGGGACGGCCTTCGATCCGCGCGTCGGCAGCGTCGAGGCGTGTGCGTCCTGCCACCGCAACCACGGCACCCCCTACCAATGGGAGGAGTCGCCGAACGGCAAGGCGGCCGACAACCTGTGCATCGACTGCCACATGCCGAGCGTCCAGCGCCCGGTGGCGGTCGGCGGCCCGGTGAAGTCGACGCGCAGTCACGTGTTTCCCGGGTCGCGCAGCGAATCGCAGCTGCGCCGCGCTTACTCCTACGACGCGAAGATCGATGGCAATGAGGTCGTCATCCGGATCGAGAACAGCGGCGCGGGACACAACTTTCCGACGGAGCTGAAGCAGCGCTCGGTCGAGTCGGTCGTCGTCGTGCGCGACGCTTCCGGCATGGAAGTCGCACGCTCGCGCATGACGTTCCGCGATCCGTACAAGCGCCCGTACGGGCTGACTTTGCCGGTCAACACGCAGATTCCGTCGGGCGAATCCCGCGAGCACCGCGTGCCGATCGGTGTGTCGGACGGCACGGTGACCTGCGAGTTGCACTTCAAGCTCTACTACCCGATCGAGGATCATCACCCCGACCTCGCGCGACGGCTCGAGTCGAGGAGCATCGTGTTCAGCCGCCTCACGCCCTCGACGAAGTCCGTCGAGTCCGAACCCGAAGTCGCGGTCGTCACCCCGGAGCAGATCACTCCCGAGGCCGCCGGCCCGGCGAACTTGGTCGACTACGCGCGTCTGCCGATCGGCAACGTCGAGGTGGAGATCCCGAGCGGCACGAGTGCAGAGGACATCGACGCGCTGATCGCGCTGTTTCAGTTTCCGGTGCCTCAGGCGAATGCCGAGGCGCGCAAGAGGCTCGTGGCGATCGGAGCGCCGGCGATTCCCGCACTCGTTCGCGCCATGGGGTCGTGGGACAACAAGACCTGGAACCAGGCGATGGCCGTGCTCGAGACGATCGGCGCTCCAGCGGAGGCTCCGGTGATCGCGGCTCTCCTGGACGACGAACTCTACGTGCGTCTGCACGCCACCAACATGCTCGGCCGACTCGGGGTTGCGGCTGATTCCGTGTCGGCTGTGCTCGTGCGTTCGCTCGCGCGGACGAACGCGCTCGATCGATCGCATGCGGCCGCCGCGATCGGCGAGTTGAAGATCGCGAGCGCGGCAGCGGACATGCAGCGACTCGTACTCCACGACCGCGACCCCGACGTCGTGCGCGCTGCGGCGCGTTCGCTGGCGCAACTCGGCGCGAAGGGTGCGGTGCCGGACCTCGTGGTCGCGCTGACGCGCTTCGAGTGGCCCGAGACACGCCGCGACATCGCCGAGGTGCTCGCGAAGCTCGACGATGCGACGGGCATTCCGCTCCTGATCTCCGGTCTCGATATCGCGGACGACCTCGTGCGCGAGAGCTACTTCGAGGTGCTTTTCGGTGTGACCGGCAAGCACTTCGGTTACGAGGCGCTGGGGCCGCGCGACGAACGCCTCGTGGGGATCGCGAAGTACCAAGCCTGGTGGGCGAAGGAGGGCGGGGCCGAGGCGCTCGAGCATCCGCTGAAGGTCGACGCGAAAACGCGCGCCGAGGTGAAGCGGATCATCGAGCAATTCGGCGGTTCCGACGGGAGCGTGGCGGTCGGCGACGACGTCGCTCTGCGCGAACGCCTGATCGACCTCGGGCCGGCGGCGGTACCGGGGCTCGCGACGATCGGGCTGAAGTACCCGCCCGGGTTCTCGGAGAAGCGCGCGAAGATCTGCGAAATCCTCGGTGAACTGCGACACCCCGCAGCGGTCCCCGCGCTGATCAGCGTGCTGCGCGACCCGGTCATCGCCGTCGCGGCCTGGGCGAATCAAGCGCTGGCGAAGATCGGCGACCGGGACGCGCTCCCCGCCGTCGAGCGCTACGCCGCGCGTTTGCAGTCGCTCGCGCAGTCGGGCCGCCTACCGGCCGATGCGGGCTCTCCTGAAGCCCTGCTCGCGCAGGTGGCGAGCACGCGCTTCGTGCTCGGAAATGCACGCGCCGAGTCGGACCTCGTCGCATTCCTCCTTTCGGAGGACGAGGTCGCGCGCACGACCGCCATCGAGGCGCTGCGCGAACGCTACGGTCTCGAGATCGAGTACGACGCCGGATCGGCACGTGACGAGCGGCGCCGAGCGGTGGAGGCCTGGCAGAATCGGGAGCGTTGAACCCGGCGTGTCGTGATCCGAAGGGCGGCGCGAGCGGCCAGCGCGAACTCCGCGTGGGGGCCGCGAAGTCAGCGGAGCCGTCCGGTCAATCCGCCTTACCCGATCTCGGATGCGCGCGCTCGTAGACCTCGCGCAGCCGCTCGATGGAGACGTGCGTGTAGATCTGCGTCGTCGTCAAGTGCGCGTGACCGAGCAAACCTTGGACGGAGCGCAGGTCCGCGCCGCGATCCAAGAGGTGCGTCGCGAAGCTGTGTCGTAGCGTGTGCGGCGTCGCCGGGCGATGGATGCCTGCGCGGAGCACCGCGCGCGAAACGATTCGTTGCAGTGAACGCGTGGTGAGACGTTTACCGCTCGGTCCGAGGAACACGGCGTGGACTGCGCCCGCGCTCTGTGGCCGCGGACGCTCGGGGTCGGCGAGGTAGCGTTGGATCGCGCGCACGGCGTGACGACCGAGCGCGGCCAAGCGTTCCTTACGGCCCTTGCCGCGCACGCGTGCCACGCCGCGGGCGAGGTCGAGGTCGGCGACGTCGAGGCCGACCGTCTCCGCGGCGCGCGTGCCGGCCGAGTAGAGGAGTTCGAGCAGGGCTCGGTCGCGAAGTCCGACGTGCGTCGATTCTTCGGTCGATTCGAGCAAGGCCTCGACCTCGGAGAGCGCGAGCGCTCCGGGCAAGTCGCGTGCGACGCGCCGTTGCCGCAGACCCGCGGCGGGGGAGACATCGATCGCGCCGTGTTTCAACAAGTGCTTCAGGAACGAGCGCACGCCCGACAAGCGGCGCTGGATCGACGCGCGCGCGAGTCCCGATTCGTCGAGGTCGGCGAGCCACGCACGCAACGTGCGCGGCGTGATCGCGCGCGGCGTGTCGACGCCATACGTGGTGCACGACGCGAGAAAGCTCGCGAGGTCGCCGCGGTAGGCGCGCAATGTGTGCTCGGACGCGCCGCGCGTCGCGGCCATCTCGACCAGGAAGCGGTCGGCGTCGGCCGCGAGCGCCGAAGTCGGTGGTGTCGTTGTCGGTAC
>JAYTBY010000697.1:0-14202 GCA_043736755.1 Planctomycetota bacterium
CCGCCGAAGAGCGCGACACTCGGCCGCGCGGGAGCGTCCCAATCGCCACCCGAGACGTACGCGTGCCCGACGTTGAGCTCGGCGACCATCTCGCCCAGCACGTAGTTGAGATCCGCGCGGTGCGCGACGTGCTCGAGTAGTGGCTCGTACTGCTTGCGCAGCGCGTCCCAGTCGTAACCGTGCATGTTCGGCGCGTAGAAGTAGTCGCGGAAACGGCGCCAAACCTCGTGGAACGCCGTACGCCACTCTTCGCGCGGCACGCGATCGGAGGCGAGACCCGCGGTCGAGACGTCCTTCTTCGACTCCTTCCCCTTCGCGGTCGCGTCGTAGCGCGCATAGGCACTACCCGACGAAGTGAGGAGCTTCGTGCCGTCCGACGAGATCGAGTACGAGCCGCAGTCCTCGACCAAGGCGGTGGCTTTGCGGTCTTCGATGCTGAACACAGTCAGCACGGGCTTCGACTCACTCTCGCGGCCGTAGTAGGAGCCGCCGCGCTTCACGTAGAAGAGGTGGCCGGCATTCGCACTCAACGAGTCGTAGTTGTCGGGCTCAACCGGGACGCGGATGACGCGCGCGGCAAGACCTTCGAAGTCGATGACCACCGGCGTGACCTTCTGCGCATCCTCTTTCTTCGCTTCGTCGGACTTCTTGGCTTCCGCGGAGGTGCCGTCCTTCTTCTCGAGCGTCACTTCGTCGCTCTGCGGCGGGAATGGGTGAGCGACATCCTTCCGCAAGGCCAGACAGTAGAGGCCCGTCGAACGGTTCACCGCGAAGTTCCACTCGAGCCCCATGAGCTGCGGCGCGAACTCCCGGTCCGAGAGGAAGTAGAGGTACTTGCCGGCTGGATCCCAGACCGGCTCGCTCTCCGACCACATCTCGTCCGTGATGCGGCGCAAGCCGCCGTCCGCCCCCCCCCAGATCCACAACGAGCGCAGGGCGTTCTCGTCGGCGAGCGAGAATGCGAGCCACGCGGAGTCCGGCGACCACTGGTAGTCACCGACGTTTCCGCCGCGGTCGCGCGCGACTTCCGTCACCGACTTCGTAGCGAGGTCGAGTACATGGATGCGACCGCTCTTCGTCGCGAACGCGATGCGTTTCGCGTCCGGCGACCACTCGATGCCGGTCTTGCGCTCCGTCGATCCGGTCGTGAGTTGCTCCGCGGTGCCGGACCCGTCCTGCGCTTCGACCCAGATCTCCTCCTCGCCGGTGACGTCCGAGACGTACGCGATGCGCGCGCCATCCGGCGACCATCGCGCCACACGCTCGTGCGCGTTGGACGAGTTCGAGAGGTTACGAGTCGGCCCCTTCTCGATCGGCGCGGTGAACACGTCTCCTCGCGCAACGAACAGCGCGCGCTCGCCCTTGGGCGACAGCGAGGCGCTCTCCATGGCACGCCCGGTCTCGACGCGCGCGGGGCGCGAGGAGACTCCGTCATCCGGCACGCGGATGTCGAGCTTCTTCGACGCAGCGGTCCGCGTGTCGAAGACGACCAGCTCGCCCCCGAGTTCGTACACGATCTCGCCCGCTTCGCCGCGGCTGGCCCAACGAACGTCGAGCTTCGTCTCGCGCGTGTGCTGCTCCGTCTTCTTCGAGTCGAGATCGAATGCATAGAGGTTCAACGTGCCGTCGCGATCCGACACGAACCAGATGCGTCGATCGATCCACATCGGATCGCGCTCCGTGCGCCGGCTGTGGCTGACGGGCTCGAGCGCCGACGTCTTGAAGTCGAAGACGTAGAGGTCCTGCGCCCAACCGCCCTCGTAGCGCTTCCACGTGCGGAAATCGCGCGTGAGCGGCGAGTAGATCGCTTGCGTGCCGTCCGGCGAGAGATCGCCGCCGCCCGACACGGGCATCGGCAACGCGACGGGCGATCCGCCGGTCAAAGGCACGGTGAAGAGCCGCGTGTCCGTGAGATCCCACCCGTCGCGCATCGAGCGGAACAGCACCGATCGTCCGTCGCGCGTGAAACCGTACACCTGGTTGTCGAAGCCCCAACGCTGCGGCAGCGGCCCGCGCGCGGGATAGGACGTGAGTTGCTTGGGCGTTCCGCCTTGGCTCGGTACGACGTAGACCTGCTCATCGCCGTCGTACTGTCCCGTGAAGGCGATCCACGCGCCGTCGGGCGAGAACTTGGGAAAGAGCTCGATGCCCGGGTGCGCGGTGAGGCGCGCCGAGGTCCCACCGGTCGACGGCGCGACCCACAAATCACCGGCGTAGCTGAAGACCACGCGATCGCCGTGAATGTCGGGGAATCGCAGGAGACGCGTCTGGGCGCCCAGCGGAACGGCGGCCGCGGCTGCGAGTGCACACAGGAGAACGATGGAAGTCGCGCGCATTCGGGAGAGCGTACGGTGTCCGTCCGTCGAATCCACGCCCTGGACAAGAGCTCCCGTGAGCGCGCTCCGAGCGCCGACCCTTGGCAGCGAGAATGGAACTTCGTAGGGTCCGGAGCATGGGCGAACCTCCGCCTTCCGAGCGGGTTCTCCGCATCCCGTGGACGTGGATCGGCGCGAGCGCCGCCGTTCTCCTCGGGCTCTGGTTGCTCGATCTCTTCGTGCTCCAGACGGGGCTGCTCACGCGCTTTCGCGGCCAGGCAGCGTTGACGCCGCTGTACACGTTTTGGATTCCGGTCGTCAGGCCGACCGTCTTCTTGTTCCCGCTGGTCGCGGCCGGGCTCGTGTGGGTCGCACCGCGACTCGTCGATCCGGAGCGCACGAGCAGAACGCGGTTCGCGCTGATCCTGCCGCTCGCGGCCGTGCTGCTCGCCTTCGCGCTGTTCCTCGTCCGCGAGAGCCCGTCGCAACTCGGTGCACAGTGGAACCTCTACCGGAGCGAGGAATTCTGGCATGACGCGCTGCGGATCACGGACCTGCGCGCGTTCCTCGCGCATCACGTCGAGCTCATGCCGCGCCTCTCGACGCACGGACGGCACTACCCGCCGGGCAATGCAGCGCTGCTGTACGGCGTGAGTCGTACTTTCGGTCCACACGAGTGGGCCGCCGGGGCCACGGTGCTTGCGTTGGCGGCCGCGTCGTTGCCGCTCGTCTTCCTCGCCTTGCGCGAGATCGCCGCCGAATCCGCAGCGCGACAGGGTGCGCTACTCGTCGCGTTGACGCCCACGTTCCTCGATCACTCCTGCACGGCAATGGACGCCGTGTTCCTGTTCTTCGCAGCACTCGCGCTGTGGTTGGGACTGTGTGCGTGCGGGCCACGAGGTCGTGTGCTCGATGCAGCACTGGCCGGCAGCGCGCTCCTCGTCGCGACCTGTTTCAGCTTCTCGACCTTTCCGCTCGGCCTCGCACTGACGCTGTATGCGCTGATCGGACGGCGTGCGCGAGCCTGGAAGCCGCTGCTCGTCATCGGTGCGACCTATGTCGCGTGCGCGCTCTTGCTCCAGGTCCTGACTCAATTCTCGCTCTTGGACGCCGTGCAGATGGGCCAGAAGAACGCGCACGAGTTCATGGCGCGGGTGAGTGCGGGGAAGCCGAACATCGACCGCGTGCGTCTCGGCTACGGCAACTCCGTGGCGTTCCTGATCGGCACCGGCGCACCGCTCGTCGCGGCCGTCGTCGCGCGCTTCCGACAGGACGGACTCCGCCGTTCGCCCTGGCGGATCGCCGCGGTGCTCACGCTCGCCGTGATGGCATTTGCGCCGCTCCACTACTTGGAGACCGAGCGCATCTGGCTCTACGCCGTGCCGTGGATCGCGGGCGCGATCTTGGCCGACAGTCCGCTCGACGCGGGCTCGCTACGCCGCATTGCCGCTGCATCCTTGGCGCAGGCGCTGGCGATGGAGTGCCTGTTGTTCACGCTCTGGTGAGAGGCGCAGGTCCCGCTCGTTCACGAGCGGGAGCCGCACGCGCCCTGGGACAGATCACTTCGACTGCGCTTGCAGCTTCGACTCGGCACGAACTTGGTCGTGCACGTTCTCGCTGCGCGGCGGCGGCACGAGACCCAGCGCACGCCCGAGCCGCTTGCGGCCGAACTGCGGGTTCTCCATGTAGTAGAGCGCGCGCTCCATGAACCGCCGCGAACGCTGCGGGTACCCGTAGTACCAGCGCTCGTAGCTGCGGACCATGTTCTTGCGCATCTCCTCGAGCTCGACCTGCGTGAAGTGCTCGTGCTTGTACGCCGAGCGATTGCTCGAGACGTAGTTCTCGGTGAGGTCCGACAAGTCGATGTTGGCGAGATAGCCGTCCCAACTCTCCGTGCCGATGAGCGGATTGAAGACCGACACGCGCACGAGGTCGGGCCCCGCGAGCTTCAGCACCTTCTCCGTCTCCTCGATGTCCTGCTTCGTCTCGCCCGGCGAACCGACGATCAAGTAGACCTTGGCCCAGATGCCGGCGCGACGCGTCATCTTCGCGGCTTCGACGATCACTTCCGGCGTGAGGTCCTTCTTCAGGACGTCGAGCATGCGCTGCGATCCCGATTCCCAGCCGTAGTAGATGCGGCGGCAACCGGCGCGGTGCATGTGCTTCAAGAGCGGATAGTCGACGCAGTCCGCGCGCGTGTTCGCGATCCATTCGAACTTCAGTCCGCGGCGCAGGATCTCGTCGCACATCTCGTGGATGCGCTTCTTTCGCAGCGTCAGGATCTCGTCGACGAACAGGATGACGCCCGGGTTGTACGTCTTGACGATGTGCTCGAGCTCGTCGACGATCATCTCCGTCGAGCGCACGCGGAAGCCGCGGCCGGTGAGTTCCTTCTGGCAGAAGATGCACTTGAAGGGGCATCCGCGCGTCGTGAAGATGTAGACCAGCTTCTCGGGGTTGAGCGCGAAGTAGCGGTCCATCGGCAGGAGGTGCCGCGCCGGCAACGGCAGCTCGTCGAGCTTCTTGATCAGCGGCGGCGCCTGGTTGTCGATCGCCAGCTGTCCGTCGCGCATCGCGGCGAGGCCAGGGACCTGCGCCAGCGCGTTCCAGTCGTTGCCGTCGAGATGCTCCAGGAACTGCGGCAGCGTCTCTTCCGCCTCGCCCTTGAGCACGAAGTCGAAGTGCCCGCTGTCGAGGAAGATGCCCTGATCGACGGACGCGTGCGGCCCGCCCATCACCGTGATCTTGCCGCGACTCTTCGCGTACTTGGCCCACGCGATCGCGCGCCGGATGTTCGGCGTCAAGGCGTCGAAACCGATCACGTCGTTGCGCTCGATCGCTTCGCGCATGTGCGCGTCGTTGACGATGCGCTCGTCGCACAGCTCGACCGGAATCTTGGCCTTCTCGAGGCTCGCGCCGAGGTAGGCGATGCCGAGCACCATCGACAGGGGGTCTTCCTGGACGTGGGGCTTGACGTACGTGAGCAGTGTCTTGCGCATCGGTGGTGTGGATCGAAGGTGGCGAGCGCAGAGAGCAGCGATCTCGGTGGATGTCGGAGCGACGATCCAGACGTCCTTCGCCGAAGGGAGATCGACTCGAGACGCCTGCCAACTCTACCCCCAGCGGAAGGTTCTCGCAAAGTCTTCAGAGACAGACACTTCCGCGGGGTAGGGCCTTCACGGCGCCTTCTCGCGGGCTTCACTGCCCGTGCGTGCGGCCTGGCGAGCGAGTGCGTATTCCGCGAGGCATTCCGCGGCGAGCCTCTGAAGCGTGAATCGCGACTCGAGCCGCGCGCGACCAGCCTCCCCCATCCGACGCCTGAGTCCGGGATCCGCGAGCAAGCGTGCCACGTTGCGCGAGAAGTCCATGACGTCGAACGGGTTCGCGACGAAGCCCGTCACGCCGTGATCGACGACCTCGGGGCTGCCGCCGAACGACGTCGCGACGACGGGCTTCGAATGCTCCATCGCTTCGAGATTGACGAGACCGAACGTGTCGAAGCAGATCGACGGCGTCACGAACACATCGGTCGCCGCGTAGGCCGCTTGGAGTTCCGCGCCCTCGAGCCAACCGGTCGCGACGACGCGATCCGCGACGCCCAATTCGCGCGCGCGCGGCTCGAACTCACGCGTGTAGACGTCCTTCTTCCCGAGGACGAGCAGGCGCAGATTGGGAAAAGCCGGCCCGAGGTGCGCGAGCACGCGCAGGAGCTGTCCGACGCCCTTCTGCTCGTGAAGCCGACCGCCGATCGCGAGCACGAGCGCATCGTCGAGGCCGAAACGCGTTCGGAAGCCCGCGACCTCCGCCGCGCTCGGGAGATCCGATTGCAATCGCACCGCGTTGTGGAGCGTGCGATCAACCCGGATCCCGTTCGCGCGGATCACCGCGCCGAGTTCGTCGGAAACGACCGTGAAGCGATGCACGTCGCGCGCCAGGACTGCGCGAATCGCGGCATTCCGCCAGGGATTCCAGCGCAGACGCTGACACGGGATGCACTTCTGCCAATACGCGGCGTAGTCGCGTTGCAGTCCGCCGGCAGACTCGCCGCCGTGGAAGCAGGTCAACTTCTGGTAGCAGAACGTCATGACGTCGTGCGCCGTGAAGACGACCCCCGCGCCGGACTTGCGGGCTCGCGTCAGCGACTCGTAACCGAGATGCGCATGGACGAGGTGCGCGTGCACGACGTCCGGCCGGAACGTGTCCAACACGCGCTGGACGTCGTCGTGAACTGGACGCGTCGAGATCGAGCTCCAGCCGCGCCAACGTGCCGATGCGTCGCTGAACACGCGCTCGACGCGCAGTCCCTCGATCTCGGTCGGCGTCGCTTCGGCACGATCCTGTACGGCTGTGACGAGCAGCGTTTCGTGCCCGGCGTCGCGCAACGCGGCGGCCAGCTGGTACGTCAGCCGCACGGACGATCCGATGCGCGGATCCGACAAATCGTTCAAGAAGAGGATGCGCACGGACGTCACTCTCGTGTGCCGGCTTGGCGACCCGCGACGTCGATCGCGCCGGCCTCGAGAACGCGCGCGTCCTCGGCGTCGGTATGGCTCGGCGGGCCGAAATCACCATGTTTCGAGCGGTACATCAGCCAGTAGATGTACCCGAGGTGGACGATGACCCACGACTGGTACAGCGCGAGGCCCCACACCGCTCCGGTGTAGGGCACCTGGGCGACGAGCACGAAGTTGAGCGGGATCGTGATCGCGGCGCCCAGCGCGGTGAGCCAGATCCAGGCCTTGACCTGGTTCGTCGCGATGTAGAGCGAGTCCACGGCGGCCGCGAATCCGTACGGGACGTATCCCAAGGCGAGGATCAACGCGAACCCGAACACGGGCCCGGCATAGTCGGCCGGGAAGATCGCCCCAACGACGAACGGGATGGCCGCCAGCGCCAGGGCGAGCAGCAACATCAGCGTGAACCCGGTCAAGAGCGTCACGCGGTTGAAGAGTCGTCGCAGTCCGATCCAGTCCTTCTTGCCCGCGAGTTCCGCCAGCGCGGGCAACGAAGTGCGTGCCACGGCGGGCATCGGGATCGTCGCGAGCTGCACGATGCGCTGCGCGATGTGGAAGTAGCTGACCCACTCCGTCCCCACGACTTTCGCGATGATCAATCGCGGCAAGATGTTCAGGAACAGCGCCGTGCCGTTCTTCAGCAGACCGACGCGGATACCCAGGCGCATCCCGCGCCACAGCGGGACATCCTTCATGCGCGCGACGACGTCACGCGTGCCGGGCAGCGCCGGTCCGCCGTCGTGGCGCGCCAGTGAGTACTGCTCGATCGCCAGGATCGAACCGAAGATCGCCGACGCGACGGAACCGACGACGGCGCCCATCGGCGAGCCCGTGATCGCCGCTCCGACGACGACGAGGAAGAAGCGCACGACCTCGTCCGCGTTCTCGACCCGCGCCAGCGCGCGCATGCGTCGCGTGCCCTGGAACGCGACGGCGGCGACGGTGCGAGGGAGATCGAACAGCGGCTCGAGACACAGGATGAGAGCCCACACGCCGACTTCGCGCGAGCTGTAGAACCGCTCGCCGAACCACGGCAACGCGAACCAGCCGACGACGAGGACAGCGAGGCTGAACATCAGCCCGGACTTCGCGACGAACGCGATCCAACCGGCGGTTTTCTCGGTGTTTCCGCGCACGTGAGCTGCGGCGATCTGACTGATCGTCGCCGGAACGACGCCGGTGTTGATCAGGAAGTGCAGCAAGCCTTGGAGCGCGATCGCGACGACGAAGGCACCCTGTCCGCGCGCGCCGAGCAAGTACGCCAACACGACGGTGGACGCGAACTGGCTCGCTTGGTTGATCGCGCTCGCGACTTGGAGCGTCGCGGTGTCGCGGAAGAACCGGCTCTTCACGACCTGCGCCAGGCGATCCCTCACGTCGTGCCTCCGAGCACCGCGGCGTAGATGCCGAGGACCCGTGCGGCATTGTCGTCCCACGAGGATTTCGCCGCGTGCGCGCGCCCTCCGCTGGCGAGGCGCTCGCGCAGAGTGTCGTCGCGCAACACGCGCTCGAGCGCGATGCGAACCGCGACCATGTCCTGCGGCACGAGCAAGCCGCTCACGCCGTCGACGATCGCGTCCTCGGCGCCGCTGCGGAGCGTCCCGATCGACGGCGTGCCGCACGCCGCGGCCTCGAGGTAGACGATGCCGAAGCCCTCGAACCCGCCGTCGGCCGCGTCGACGGGTGTGTGCAAGAAAACACGCGCTGTTTGCAGCAACGCGACCTTCTCGTCCTCGGCGATGTTGCCCACGAAGTGAACGCGGTCGAGCACGCCGGCGCGCCGCGCCGTCTCTTGCAGCGCGCGTTGGTACTCGTCTCCCGTCGCGTGCCCGACGAGGACGTGATGGAGATCCGGTCGCGCCGGTGCGATCGCACAGAAGGCACCCAGCGAGAGATGGTGTCCCTTGCGCTCCTTGACCTCGCCGATCGCGAGCGTGAACGGCTTCCCGCTCCACGGCCGAATCGGGGCCGCGCGCGAAGCCGCGTAGTGCGCGGCCGACACGGCATTGGGGATCACGTGCACGCGCTCGCGCGCGAGGTCCGCTTGCGGCAAGTGCTCGAACAAGCGGTCGCGCGTGTGACGGCTCACGGCGATCAGGGCGTCGAGCCCGCGGTACGTGTCACGCGCGCGCGCCGCGTGACGCTCGGTCAAGAGCGGCTGAACGCTGTACGTCCCATGCGCTGTCGCGACGACCGGCTTCCCGGCCAACCGGCCGCCACGCAACGCGGCCCAGGAGTGCGGATAGTCCTTGATGGCGTGGACCAGGTCGACGCCGCGCGCCGCAAGGGCGATGCGCGGAACCGCCAGCGCCGCATTGACCCAGAACCGTGCCGGGCTCATGTGGAAGAAGTAGTCGGGCGGCAGCGCGACCTCGACCTTCCAGTGCGGCGGCACCTCGGCCGAGGTCGGCCGGTGCTTGCGCGCCAACAAGATCCGCGGCTCGAAATCCGGTCGCGCGCGCTGGAGCGCCTGGATGAGACGCACCGTGTACCGCCCGACGCCGTCGAGGTCGGACAAGGAGTCGGTGAGGAACAGGACGCGCATCGTGCGGGCCGGGAGGATAGCGACGCGCCGCGGCCCGATCTCGACGCATCGACGATTCCAGGGCTCCGCGCGGGAGCACCGTGGACTCGCGCGCGCCGATCCGCGAAGTTCTTTCCCTAGGAACGATGGCGCGCACCGACGAAGGCACCGGGACTTGGACGGCCGCGGAAGGCCGCGGCGCCTTCGGCGGCTTCATCGGACCGAAGAACCTCGTCGATTTGGTGCGCTCGAGCGCTCCGTGGCTGTTCGACGGCACGCAGCCCCTCTCCACACGCGTTCCAGCGCCGCCCGATGGCCGTCTCATCGAGCTCGGCGCGAGTCCGTTCGGTTGGTGGTCGATTCTTTTGGCGTCGGATCGCCTCGAGGCCACGGACAAACCCACTCCGGCTGAGATCACGGACTACTTCGCGCTCGCCTGCGCGTGCCACTTCGCGAGCGTAGCGACGTACGTCCCGACCGATGTCGACGCCAAGATCCGGCGTGCGCTGTGGATCGATCAGACAGATCGCGACGAGCTCGATCGGATGCACGCGTTCGCACTCGATCTCGCCGCATGGGACGTGTCGGGCGTGAGTGCACGCATCGTCCGCGTCGACGGAATCGGGACCGTCTCGGGCCACGACGGTGAGCGACTCTCGGTCCTCGGTGGCGGATTGATCGGTGCTCACCAGGCTGGGTCGACGGCGGCTGCCGAGAAGTTCGAGCAGGCGATCGACGCCGAGCTCGCACGCGAGGCACGCGCGTTCGACATCGTCGCGGCCCGCGCGGGCGCCGAACTCGATCTGCTGCGGCTCGCGGCGATCCTCACGCACAACCAAGGCGACGTCGTTCAGTCGCTCGGCACCACGGAAGCACGCTGCGTCCCGGACACGATCCGTGCACGCTTCACCGGACTCGCACGCGAACGGTTCGAACGCTACGGCGGCACATTCGGACGCGCGGCGCGGCTGTACAACGAGTTGCTCGCGTCGGAAGGACACCGTCACTATCCGTTGCGCGACATCAAGATCCTGCGGAGTTCGCCCGCGCTCCTGCTGCCGATCGGCCCGTTCCTCGATGATTTTGGAGCGGTGCTCGCGCGGCATCCAGATTGGAGCGCGGAACGACGCGCCGAAGTGGTCGCTGGGATCCTCGAGGGTTGCCGACGCGTGGCCGGACAGGAGGGCTACTACCGCATCCTGTGCGGCTTCGACGCCGCGCATCCAGGAGGCATCGCCGCGCTGGAGCCGCGCTTCGCGACGGCTGCGCGGCGCGAGTGGAAGTCGGACACGACACGCAAGAAGCTCGCGATCCGTCGCGCATCCTTCGAGTCGAGCTATGTGAAGCGCGCGCGGCAGGTCTTGCACGGCGCATGAGGTCGTTCATCGCGCGGAGGCTGTGAGGTGATCCTCCACCGCTTGCGTTCGGGTGCGCAGAGCCAGGGCTTCTCCACCCTCGGGCTGGCCCGTTCTCACGATGTTCGTGCTGGTCGACCTCGGGCTCGGCCGACTCCCGGGTCTCGCGCTAGCGAGCGCCGGCATCCACGATCTCGACGAGATCCAGCGGACGGAGGGGCTGCCGGCATCGAGGGCCAAGATCGTGGTCATGTCCCCTGACTCGATCTCAGGCAGGCACTCGCCCGGCTCGAACGACGAGAGATCTCACGGGAAAACATGGGCACGAGTCCCGCCCTCACAGTCGCGAAAGGCCGAGATGGCCGCGACAGCACTCGGGCATCTCGCCCCGCAGGATTCGGATCGCGCGGTCCGCCTTCTCGAGGAAGTCCGCGGTCGGCTCGACGACGTGTCGCCGCGGATGAGTGGACCAAGCGCTCGCGATCCTCTGGTCGATCGCGAACGCCTCGTCGGCGTCCTCGATGCGCAACGGATTCTGCTGGTTGTAGCCTTGTCCCTTGTGCGGTGTGCGCAGGTGGATCACCGCATCGTATCGACGAAGTTCGTCTTCGAGGGTCGTGCCGACTTGCGCCCACAAGTCGTCCGAACCGACCCAATACGCCAGGCCGTCGACGGTCCCGCGATCGCACAGGAGGATCGCACTGTCCTCGGCCTCGACGTTCGACTCGAGCTCCCTCTGCACGTGATAGATCGCACGTTGCGCCGCCCGCCGCTGCTCGGGGTGGTCCCCGCGAGGGAACCCGCCACCGAAAACGACGCCGGCGGCTTCGGGCACGATCAGCAGGTGCTTGCAGAGGTCCTGCCGGATGAGCTCGAGCACCGCGGTCTTCCCCGCGCCCGGACCGCCCGTCAGGACGAACCTGCGGCGGGCGTGAGGCTCCTTGCACCCGCACTCCTTCATGACGTCACCTCGACCTTCTGCCCGTCGCGGGCGACCTCGGCGACCCAGCCGAGCTTCTCCTGAATCACCGAAGCGAGCCTGGACGCCGGACCCGGTTCCCCATGCACGATCCAAGTCTTCCGCGGCGGCCGCTTGAAACCCGAGAGCCAGCGCAGGATTTCGTCCTGATCCGCGTGCGCGGAGAGGCCGTCGATGGTCTCGACTCGCGCGCCGACTTGCACGTCCTGACCGTAGATTCGGAGCTGTGATACTCCATCCAGTAGCGAGCGCCCGCGGGTTCCGCCGGCCTGAAAGCCGACGAGGAGGACCGTGGTGCGCGGATCGGGTAGGCGATGCCGAAGGTGATGGAGGATCCGGCCGCCCGTCACCATCCCGCTACCCGCGATGACGATCATCGGGCCCTGGCGATCGTTGAGCGACTTCGACTCCTCCGGGGAGCTGACCATGTGATACGTCTTGCAGCACAGCGGGCAGCGCTTCTCGTCCATCGCAGTCCGCATCTCGTGGTCGAGGTCTTCCGCGTGCTTGCACGTCGCCTCGGAGACGTGGTTCGCCATCGGGCTGTCGATGAAGACCGGAACGCGCGGGATGCGACCTTCTTCCTCGAGCCGCCGCAGCATCCAGATCAGGTTCTGAGCCCGGCCGACGGCGAAGGCCGGGACGAGGAGCGCCCCTCCACGCTCGACCGCCTCGCGCACGACACGGGCGAGTTGCTCGGCCGAGTCGGTGCCGTGGATGCGATCGCCGTAGGTGGACTCGATGAGCAGCACATCGGCCTCCTCGACCAGATCTGGATCCCTCAGGATCGGCTGGTCCCATCGACCCAGGTCGCCGGAATAGACCAGACGGAGCGTGGCGCCGACCCGGACGTCCACGGTCGCTGATCCAAGGATGTGGCCCGCCCGCCGGAAGACGACCGGCATCTCCGGCGCGACGGACCATGTCTCACCGTAGTGATGGACCTGCACGCGCTCCACAACCGCCGCCGCGTCCTCGGACGAGAAGAGGGGCAGGGCCGGATGGTGTTTGGACAGCCCGTACCGATTCAGGCGAGCGGCCTGTTCCTCCTCCAGCTTGGCCGCGTCGGGCAGAAGCACCTTCAAGAGATCGCGCGTCCCCGCGGTGCAGTGCACAGGGCCACGAAAGCCCTCGCGCACGAGGACGGGCAGGTAGCCGGAGTGATCGAGGTGTGCGTGGCTGAGAATGACTGCGTCCAAGCTGTCGGGCGCAAACGGAGGCGGGTCCCAGTTGCGGAGCCGCAGCTTCTTCGCTCCCTGGAACAAGCCGCAATCGAGCAGCACTCGCGCTCCCGAGGTTTCGAGTAGGAACCGGGAACCGGTGACCGTTCCACTGGCACCCAAGAATTGCAGCGTCGGCTTTCCTGAACTCTTCATGCTCGTCGATTCCTCGTGTGCCTTGCGAACTTCCACCCCTCCAAGACCACGAGGGGGATGGCCCCTACGGAGAGGAGCGCGAAGCAGTGATACATCGGCATCGGCTCGACCTTCAGGAACGAACCCAGCCAGACATTGTGCGGTGCCCAGAACGTCAGGGCGATCGAAGCCAGCACGACCAGCGCCAACTTGAGGTTGGAGAGCAGCCCCACCTGCCACACGGACCGGGTCTCGCTGCGCGCGCCGAACGAACGCAGGAGTTCCGCGTACACGAGCACGGTGAATGCGTGGTCGCGTGCCATCTCCTGCGAAACGCGTCCGAGAGAGTAGAGATAAACAGCCAGAGCGACGCCCGACGTGAGCAGGCCCGTCGCAATCACCAGCCACACGAATCCGCTGTCCGTGAGCTTCTCGTGGCGCCGACGCGGCTCGCGCTTCATCACCGTCGGGTCGATCGGGTCGGTGGCGAGACACAGGGCTGGCAAGCCGTCGGTCACGAGGTTGATCCACAGTAGCTGGATCGGCAGCAGCGGCATGGGCAGCCCGATCAGCACGCACGCCGTCATCAGCAAGATCTCGCCGACGTTGCCGGCGAGCAGGTACTGCATGGTCTTCTTGATGTTGTCGTAGATGCCGCGGCCCTCTTCGACGGCGGCCACGATCGAGGCGAAGTTGTCGTCGGTGATCACCATGTCGGAGGCCTCCTTGGTGACCTCCGTCCCACTGCGGCCCATGGCGATCCCGATGTCGGCGCCCTTGATGGCGGGTGCGTCGTTCACCCCGTCGCCCGTCATCGCGACCACGCCGCCGCGTGCCTTCCACGCGCGCACGATCCGCAACTTGTGCGCGGCAGTGACGCGCGCGAACACCGCGACCTTCTCAACGCGCTCTGCGAGGGTCCCTTCGTCGAGGCGGTCCAGGTCGGTCCCGGAGAGGGCGAGGTCATCGTCGCCGGCGATCCCGAGCTCGCGCGCCACGGCGAGCGCGGTGTGTTGATGATCGCCCGTGATCATCACCACCCGGATTCCCGCGCCGCGCGCCAGCGCCACGGCGCTCTTGGCCTCCGAACGAGGCGGGTCGTACATCCCCGCAAGGCCCAGGAAGACCAAGTCGCGCTCGACGGCGTCCGCACTCGAAGG
>JAYTBY010000698.1:0-2883 GCA_043736755.1 Planctomycetota bacterium
GGACGTTTCCGACTGCTCGAACGCATCGGAGTCGGCGCGATGGGCGTCGTCTATCTCGCCGACGATCTCGAGCTCCGACGCAAAGTGGCGTGCAAGGTCGTGCACCACGGATTGATGGCGCCCGAGCAAGCGCTCGCGCGTTTCGAACGCGAAGCGCAGGCGATGGCCGCGGTGCAGCATCCCGCGGTCGTAACGATCCACGACCGCGGCCGCACCGACGGCGACCAGGTCTACATCGTCATGGAGTTGGTCGACGGCCCCTCGCTGTCCCAGTTCCTCGAAGCGGCGCGGGAACGCGCGCAGCAGGAGCGCAGCGACGATTGTGCCTGGATCGAAGCCCAATTCGGAATCGCTCCGTGCGGCGAGAAGAGTTACGTGCGCACCGTCGTGCGCTGGGTCGCCGATCTCGCGCTCGGTCTGGAAGCGGTGCATCGCGCGGGAGTCCTGCACCGCGACATCAAGCCCTCGAACATCCTCGTGCGTCGCGATGGACGACCGACACTGCTCGACTTCGGCATTGCGCTACTGGACGACAACGCGAACGCGACGCGCACACCCGCGAGCCTCGGAACGCCGGCCTACATGCCGCCCGAAACGCTACAGCGCGATGGCCGCCGCACGCCGGCGAGCGACGTCTACAGCTTGGCCGCGACGCTCTACCACCTGTTGACGCTGCACGCGCCCTACGAAGGGACGCCGACGCAGATCCTCACGCAGCTGGCCACGAAGGAGCCAATTCCGGCCTCGCAGCGTCGCCCCGGTTTGCCGCGCGACTTGCAAGCGCTGCTCGACAAGGGGATGCACAGGAAGCCCGGACGTCGCTATGTCTCGGCCGCGGCATTCGAAGCCGATTTGCGCGCGTTCCTCGAGTACCGCCCGATCGTCGCGCGGCCCGTGACAGCACTTGAGCGCGGGCTGCGCCGACTGGTGCGTTCGCGCGCGGCAATGGGAGCACTCGCGGCCTTGACGCTCGTCGGTGTGGCGCTGGGAGCGCGCATCACGCGCGCGCACTACATCGACTCTCGTCGAACAGAACACGCCGAACTGCTACGGCATTTCCCGCCCAACTTCACGGTGGTCGGAATTCCGAACCGCGTGATGCGCTACGACGCGGATCGCGCAGCACTCGCAACCCTGCTCGACGAAGCTGCCAGGGTCGCTCTCGAGCCGCTACCGACGTGCTTGTTGCGCGCATCGTTCCTCCAGGACCACGGCGACCCCGCAGGCGCGGCGAGCGACATGCTGCGCGTCGCGAACTTCGTCGGGACTCCTTTCGCCCGCGAGTTGGCGGCACGGTACGCCGCGGTCGACGAAACCTCCCGCGGCATCGAAGCGGTCGATCTCTCGAATTTGCCGCCCACCGCCTCGGCCGTCGATCGCTATCTGCTCGGCTACCACCGCCTTCGTGAGTGGAAGGTCTCCGAAGCCTTGGAGCTTCTCGGCGATCCCGACGTCCGACGAATCCCGCACGCCGAAGAGCTCTTCCTCGCCTTCACTGACCTCGATCTGCCGCGCGCGGCAGACCAACATCGGCTCGCACTGGAGCGCTACACGGACCTCGTGCGACTCGAGGGTCGCCTGGGCACGCGCACGGCCGCGACGGCCCACATCGCCGGGCGCATGCTCGTGAGCCAAGGCCGATTCGAAGAAGCCTCGACGGTCTGCGCGGAAGGCATCGCACTCGCTCCGCGCGCGCATGTCCTGCGCATCAACGCCGGGTACTCCGCCCTTGGTCAAGGCCGCTTGGCCGAGGCCCGTGAGCACTTCGGCGTGGCCCGAGATCTGCGTCCGAATTACGCGAAGGTCGTCGAAAATCTGATCTGGGTCGAAGTGGAGGAAGGCCGGTTCGAGGCCGCAGCCGCCCTCGTGCGCGACGCGGGTCCGGAGCTCGTGCCACAGAGCCCGACTTGGGTCGACTATTGGTCAGGAGTGGTCGCCGCCTACGCCGCACTCAACGCGAGTGGAGCCGGAGACATCGATGCGTGCTCGCGGCAACTCGAGATCGCGGACTTCCACTTCGAACAAGTGCCGGAACGCATACACGATCGCGATGGCCACATCGTCGATCATGCGTATCGCATGGCGTCGGCCCTCTCCACCGCGGACGACAAGACCCTGCTTCTGGTGCTCTTGGAGCTTCTGGCACAGAAGCCGAAAAGCTGGTGGCGCCAGCAATTGCTCCTTCAGCACATGCCCGCTGAACTCGACCCGAGCGCGACGATCGCGCTGCGGCGAGTCATCGAAGCACTCGACACACGCACCATCGCCGAGACTTCCCGGTGAGAAGCGTCACACCGTTACATCGATCTCCACACTTCGCATCACGAACGCGCACAGGCGCACCACCCCGGACCATGAGACTCATCACGCATTCAGCCGCCACGTTCTTGGCCTCGGTCGCCGCGACCGTTCCATGCACCGCTCAACCGCAGGGCATGGCGACTTGGGTACCTCCCACGGAAGCGCAGGGGAAGTTCTCGAGCGTCCCTGTCGGCATCGCCATGAACGGAGCAACTCAGGCCAACCGGTGGCTGATCCGATCGCCCAGCGTCAGCGCGGGAATCCCGGTCGCGTGGAGCGCCGCGGCGTTCGGCACAGCCACGCAATATCACCCTGACTATTCATTCAGTGCGTTGACTGCTCACTGGGCCACGGGCCTGGTCTCCCCGCCCGATTTTGGCGGCGTCTCGACGGGTGGAGAGGTCATGCCGGCGGTCACGCCCGACGGCCGGATGACTATGACCATCGGCAATTGGTACATGCTCTCCATCACCGTCGGTCGCAACGCGCAGGGTATGACGGGCAGCCTCATCGAATCGCGCAGGACCGTCCCGATCACGAACGCTGCGCGGAACCCGGCTGGGGACATCTTCTCCTACTACG
>JAYTBY010000699.1:0-14198 GCA_043736755.1 Planctomycetota bacterium
GGCGGAGGAGCGCCCGCGCTGCTCATTTCACGCGTCAGTCCAGGTGGAACGAACTCACCTCGACGACCTCGACCTGAACATCGCCACTGGGCAGCGACACGATGACGCGGTCACCCGCGCGACGTCCGAGCAAACCCTGCGCGAGCGGCGCGCGGTACGAGACGACCTGCTCGCCGAAGTCCATGTCCCACGGTCCGAGGATCGTGATGTCGTTCTCGACGCCACCCTTGGCCTCGCGGTAGCGCACGTTCGTACCCGGCGACGCGACGCCTTCTTGGAGACTCGCGTTCTCGATGAGCTCGACGACGCGCAACTCGGCTTCCATCTCCATCGCGCGCCCGGTGAGCGTGCGTTGTTCCTCGATCGCTGCTTCCCACTCGGCGTTCTCCGAGAGGTCGCCCATCGCCGCCGCGCGACCGATCGCGTCCTGGTTCGCAGGGATCTTGACCTCGCGCAGGTGCTTGAACTCCAAACTGCGTTTCTCGAGGCCCTTCTTGGTCGTCCAGACGCGATCGTTCTCCCAGAAGTGCGGCGCGCCTCCGCGACCGCCGATCTTCGGAATCACGGCCACGAATTCAGCCACGATCGCCTCGATCTCTTCGTCGACGCCGCGCTGAATCGTGCGCTGGATGCTCTCGATGGTCGCCGGCTCGGCTGTCCTCAGAAGGCGCGCGAGGAGCGGCTCCTTGCCCTTCACGAGCAGCTCGGTCAGCTTGCCCTTCGTGCGTGCAGCGGCCGTGTCACCGCGGCTATCGCGCGCGACGTACAGGTTCGTGGCCAGCGCGAGCAAGGCGACGGCGCGTTGCGGCTCAGAGGGCAACTCACCGGGGATCTTGCCGGCTTCCCCGAGTCGCGCCAACGCGATCAACGTCTCTGGCGCGCGCAGCGGTCGCGCGAGGAGATCCCGGTACATCGCACCGAGTTCGACTTTCCGGCCCTTGCCCATGAGGGCGTCGACGAGAGCGCGCACCATTCCAGGCGCGGCGTGGTGAAGGTTCTTCAGCGCCTCCTCCGGCCACGCATCTCCGTACACATCCTGCAGCAAAAGCACCGCGCGCTCCTGCTCCTTCGCGCCCGGGATCGCCTGGAACAGCTTCCACAGGCCCGGCGGAACGTTCTGGTCGGCGGGCAGCGGCAGTGCGACGACCGCGCGCGCGTGATCGAGCAGCGCGAGCGGCGCTTCCTTGCATTCGTCGCGCAGGAGCATCCACGCCGAGAGGCGCATCGAGAGCGGATCCTTCGTCGGGATCAGGCCCGCGCGCTTCTCGATCACTTCGAACATGACACCGCGCAAACGCTCGTCGGGCTTGGCCAGCAGCTGATTGCGCACGTGCGAAAGCAGGTCATCGAGCGTCGCATAGCCCTCGAGCTCACGACGCAGGTCCGTCGCCGGATCGACCGCCGTGCGCAGCAGCGCAACGTCTCCGCGCGTCGCAACGCCGGTGACCTTGAACCACTCGCTGTTCTCCGCGAGCTTGCGCGCCTTGCGCCACCACGCGGTCCAACCGCTGCCCTCGATGCCCACTTGACAGAGAGCGTTCTTGATCCCGGCGACGCTGGCCTTGCCACCGTGTCGCACGAGCACGCTCTTCAGGACGTCGAGCGGATCCTCGCGCAACTTCTTCTTGAGCACGTCGGCGTCGCGGAAGAACTGTGCGCGCAGGTCGTCCTCGGGCAGCGGATCGAAGATGTCGCTCGCGGCCGCGAGCGGGAACCGATCGCGTCGGCCGTTCGCGAAGGCGACCGAGATCTCGAGCGTATCCGCGTGCAGTTCCGTGACGAGGCCAGTGCCCCAGCCACCGGGGTGATAGACGAGACGGCCTTTGCCGAATCCGAGGAGTCGCTCGAAAGCGATCCAAGGTTTGCGCGCGTCGCTCAAGCCCTCGACGAATCCCGCGATCTCGGCGTACTTCGCGAACCAGGCTTCTTGACCCCACGTCTTCTTGACTTGCTCGTGGAGCAGGGGGGCGAGTTCTCCGGCCGAGGCACCCGTGGAGGCCACGAACCCGAGGAGGCGCGCGGCCTCTTCGTTGCGAGCAGCGTCGTCGAGGGCCTCGACATGCAGGCGAACTTGCGGGATGCACCGCGGAATGCGCTTCTTCTCGGCGGCGATGCGCAGAGCGGCGAAGAGTTCGTCGGTCGGTCCGTTCGCGCCGATCAGCTCGCTCCAGGCGTCGTCGAACTCGACCCACTTGTCCTGCGAGACGAGGGATGTGAGCGTCATGGTCGAAGGCTCGAAGGAAGTGGTCATGGACGATGGCGCCCTCGGGCCACCAATAGGGCGGCGCGAGGGCGTGTGCGGGCCCCTCAGGATGCCGATTCGGACGGCCGAGTTCCACTCCTGCGCGCCCTTGGGCTCGGAGCCCGCGAGGAATTCACGTGTCTTGGGCCGCTGCCGAGCGACGCAACGAGGTCATGGGCCGTCGTAGGGTCGGTTTCTCCACGGGCGTTGCGCCGCGGAGTCGCGCAGCCGGTTTCCGAGACCGCGTGCCCCGAATTCTTCACGCGCTCCAAGGCCCCATGGAGAATTCACGGCCTCCGCGCGCCGCGTGCGGTTCCGCGCGCGCTGCGCGGGTCTCGGAGGCCGCGTCGGATCGACGGCTTCAGGCTCCCTCCGCGGAGGGCGCGACGCTCTCGCGCAGAAGCCCGTTCAGTCGACCGCGAGGAGGGCGCCCTTCAGGTAGCGCGAGCGCGGGAACTCAGGGCGCTGAGGGTGATCGGGCGAGGCCCCCAAGACATCGAGGAGTCGGATCTCGCGCCCGGCGCGCCGCGCCGATTGGAAGACGACGCCGAGGAACGTCGGCAGATCGACGGCGCCCGAACACGAGAAGGTCGCGAGCAGTCCGCCGGGCTTCACGCACGACAGCGCGAGCGTGTTCCAGTCGTTGTACTTCACGAGGCCCTGCTCGAGGTCCATGCGGCTACGCACGACCTTGTGCGGATCGAGGACCACGAGACCGGGCTTGTCTCGATCGTCACGCACCGAACGCAAGACGTCGAAACCGTCGGCGTGGATCCACTCGACGTCGAGGCCGTTCTTCCTACCGGCACGCTGCGCACGTTCGAGCGCGACTTCGTCGAGATCGACGGCGCGGACACGACGTGCGCCCTGCTGCTTCGCGCGTAACGCGAACCCACCAGCGTTCGTGCAGATGTCGAGGACATCCACGCCCTTCGCATACGCCCCAGCTTGAAGGCGGTTGTCGCGCTGATCGCAGAACCAGCCGGTCTTGTGTCCGAATCCGGGCCGAACGGGGAAGATGAGCCCGTGCTCGACGAGATCGATCTCGCCCAGATCGAGCGGCGCTTCCTCGGGATCGAAGTGCTCCGCACGCGCGGCGTTGTCCGGTACGCGGTGCACGACGGGCAGGCCCGGATACAGTTCGTTGAGCGCCGACTCGACCACGTCGCGCAACCGCCAGAAGCCCAGCGCGTGGTGCTCGCACACGAGCGCATCCCCAAGCTTGTCCACGATCAGACCGGGCAGATCGTCGCCCTCCGCATGCGCGATGCGGTACGCCGTCGTGACCTCGGGCAGCCGCAACGTGCGTTTGCGCAACCGGTCGGCGGCAGCCAGCGTGCGCAGCAGGAAGTCGCGCGGATTGCGCAGGTCCGTGCGCTTGCCGCGCGAGAGGACCCGCAGACGGATGTCGCTCTGGCCGTTGTAGAGCGCGTGCCCCACGAAGCGGCGCGACGCGTCGAGGACTTCGACCAGCGAACCGTCCGGGGGCGGCGCGCCGTCGAGCTCGACCTGCCTCCCGAAGATCCACGGTCCGGTGGGCAGGAAATCGCTCGCGAGTGCGACGGCGGGAAGGGTTTCGGTCACGTGGGATCGTTGGCGGGTTGCGTGTCGCGGGGCGTCCGGATGGGACTCGATCCGCGCTCACGAAGGGGGCCAGGATAGCGTACGGGACACCCGAGCGAGGCGCGGCGCTCGCTGATCGCCCCGGCTGTGTGCCACGATGCCCGCAGTGTGCGCGGTCGATTCCGTCACGCGATCCCGCCTCGCCGACCGCACGTTCGCGCCGAAAACCCAAGCCGCATGTCGACCCTGATCCTCGCCCTCTCGGAGATCCTCCTCGCAGGGCCCGTCCTCCTCGAGAGCCCGTTCGTCGCGCTGCAGGGCGCCACGGTCCACACCTTCGAGCCGGGTGACGCGCCTTCCGTGCGCACGGTCCTCCTCGAGAACGATCGGATCGTCGCGATCGGCACCGACGTCGTGGTACCCGCCGGTGCGGCGGTCGTCGATCTCAAGGGCCTGCACCTCATGCCCGGGCTCGTCGATGGCCTCGTGAACTTCGACGCGGAGCACGATCCGCTCTACCTAGGTGCCGGCGTGACGCTCGTGCGCGACGTCGGGAACGACCTCGGTCGCATGACGATCGAACGCACGCGCGAGGCACGCGAGCGCAATCCGGGACCGTGGATCTGGAGTGCTGGCGCCGTGCTCGACGGTGCTCCGCCGCAAACGTTGAACGCCATCGTGCTCGACTCCGCGGTTAGCGCCGAGGACAAGCTCGCGGTGCTGTTCGGCCTCGACGAACCGCCCGATTACCTCTCGTTCCTTCCGGGTCTTCCGCGGCCGGCGTACGACATCGTTCTCACGAAAGCGCACGCTGCGCGGCGACAGGTGTGGGGCACGCTCCCGCGCGGCATGCCGTTGGCCGACGCGCTGAAGGCGGGTCAGGACGGCATCTTCCATCTCGACTCGTTCCTGCCGTCGGGAAAGACCTGGGAGACCGTGACGGCGGAGGATCTCGCGCCCGCGATCGAACTCGCCGTCGCGCGACGCATCGCCGTCACGCCAACGCTCGCGTTGTGGGGGCGTGCCCTCGTCGCACCCCAAGAAGACTCGCCGGATTTGGCGTACCTCTCGCCCTTCTATCTCGAGACGTGGAACGCCGACGCCATCGTGCGCCGCCGCATGGCGACGCGCGAGCACCTCGCGAAGGGCGAAGCGGTCGTCAAGGCGCAGCAGCGCCTCGCGAAGGCACTCCACGATCGCGGCGTGCGGCTCGTGCCGGGGAGCGCGACGCCGAACCCGTGGTTGTTCCCCGGTCGGGCGATGCTCGACGAACTCTCGATGTGGCGCGGTGCGGGGATTCCGGTCGCGGATTGCGTGCGTGCGGCGACCGCTGGTGCGTGCGCGACGCTGGGCCTCGAGCTGCGCGGCACGATCCGCAAAGCGAAGATCGCCGATCTGATCGCCGTGCGCGCGGATCCGACACAGGATCTCGCCGCGTTGTTCCGACCGGAGGTCGTGGTCGTGCGTGGGCGCGTCCTGAAACGCTCGGTCCTGGACGCGATGGCCGAGGAATTGAGTGCGGCGCAGAGGCAAGTGAAGGCGGCCCTCGCTCTCCCGCTCGAGGTCCTGCCACCGGAGTTACCGAGTGGAGAGGCGATCCTCACGGGCTGCGTCGAGACGCGCGCGATCGGCGTGCGCATCTCAGCCGAGCGTTTCGCTGTCGTGCGCCGTTTCGACGGTGCGCTCGTCTACGTCGGCCGCGTGCGGACGCGCGGGCAGGGTGACTTGCCCGACACGGAAACGCTGGTCACGCAAGTCATCGAGGAGGGCCAGCTCGCCGCGTTCGACGTCTCGATGCGAACCGGTGGAAAAACGGTGGACGTGCACGGAGAAATCGCCGGCGGTCGCATGAACGTCTCGCGGAAGTTGGACGGGATCCCCATCGACAACGTGCCCGTTCAGCAGCGCCTCGCGCTCGTCGACTGCGGCAGCGTCACCGCGTGGCTCGTGCTCGGCTACCACCGGAACCCCGGCGCGTTCCAAGTCGCCTTCTTCGAGAACTACGATCCGGCGACGGGGCCGTGGGAGATGGCGCTCGATCCCGAGACTTCGACGCACTACTTGCGCATGCTCGGTTCGCAAGAAGCCATCGTGAAGTACGACGCGTTCGGTATGCCCACGGAGGTCCGACGTCAGTCGGGTAACGGGACGTCTACGACGGTCCTGATCGAGTCGAAGATCCTCGATGCGCGCGGCTTGCCGATGCCCGCGGACAAGAAGGCTCGCGCGACGAAGCGTCCGGCCACGGACGTGAATGGCGGCGCCGCGCGCCCCGCCGAGGCCGGGGCAACCGAGCCGAAGTAGGCCGATGGACGAGCAATCCCGAGCGCCCGCGCGCGTCGCGAGCGAACGCAATGCCGCCGTACCCGTCGCGGCACCGGGCGAGTTCCGACCGCTCGCGCTGAAAAACCTCCGTGTCTGGCCACCGGTCGTGCTCGCGCCGATGGCCGGCGTCACGAACTACCCGTTCCGCAGCATCTGCCGCGAGCAGGGCGCGGGCCTCTACGTCTCCGAAATGATCTCGGCGCGCGGCTATTTGAACGGCAATCGCGTCACGCGCCTCTTGGCTTCGAGTGCGCCCGACGAAGTCCCGCGTAGCGTGCAGATGTACGGCACGTTGGCTTCCGAAGTCCTCGAGATGGCGCAGAGCCTCGTCGATTCGGGCGTACAACACCTCGACATGAACTTCGGCTGCCCCGTGCCGAAAGTCACACGTTGCGGCGGCGGGAGTGCGATTCCGGTGAAGCCGAAACTGCTCGCCGCGATCGTGCGTGCGGCCGTGAAGGGCGCTGGCGACGTGCCGCTCACGATCAAGGTGCGCAAGGGTGTCGACGACGACTTGTTGACGTTCCTCGACGCCGGACGCGTCGCCGAAGCGGAAGGTGCGGTGGCGATCGGACTCCACGCGCGCACGGCGCAGGAGCTCTACTCGGGCGAGGCCGATTGGAGCGCGATCACGGAGCTGAAGAACGCGGTCTCGATCCCGGTGCTCGGCAACGGCGACATCTGGGAAGCCTTCGACGCGCTGCGGATGATGCGCGAGACCGGTTGCGACGGCGTGATCGTCGGTCGCGGCTGTCTCGGTCGACCGTGGCTCTTCGCCGAGCTCGCCGCGGTGTTCGACGGACGCGAACCCGTCGCTCCGCCGAACCTCGGTCACGTCGTCTCGATCATGACCGATCACGCGCATCGGCTCGTCGACTACTTCGGCGAGGAGAACGGGATGCGCCAGATGCGCAAGTGGTGCGCTTGGTACACGAAGGGCTTCCGCGGTTCGGCCGTGGTGCGCGAGTCGCTCGTGCGCGTGAAGACGATCGAGGCCATGCTCGCGGCGCTGGCACCGCTCGATCCGACCGAGCCGTTCCCGATCGCCGCCTTGCGTGCCGTGCGCGGCAAGGCCGGCTCGCAAGCGCGCGTCATGCTGCCCGAAGGTTGGCTCGACGATCGCGACGGTGACGCGCCGCCGGACGAGAGTGTGCTCGACGACGACGCGGAGAGTTACGAGGCGTCACTCTCCGGCGGATGAAGCGATGAAGCAACGCGTGCCGTGCGCGCGGTCGGATCAGATCGGGTGGACGAGCCACAACACACCGACAGCGAAGCTCAGCCCGCATGCGCCGGCCAGCACGCGCCGTCTCATCACGGGTTTCGATTCCGGTGCGAGTCGTCCGATCCCCGCGGCGAAGAGGGTGATCAGGACGAGCGATCCGATTCCGTAGCCTGCGAGATAGACCGCGGGCAACAAGGTGCCCGGTAACGCGAGCGCCGGCACGACGCCGAACAGATGCGCGAGCCCGGCGGCTCCGTGGACGAGCCCGAGAAAGAACGCGGAACGATCACGGAGAGGTGACGTCGGTCGCGCGTGCTCGTGCTCGTGTCGCGGCGTGCGGAGAATGCGCGACAGACCGATCGCGCCGATGGCGCACAAGAGGACGCCCACGATGCGCTCGCTCCAGGCGGAGAGACTCTCCTCGACGCCCGGAATGTGTGCGCGCAACGCCAGCGCGACCGCCGCCGCGGCTCCCGCGCCGGCTGCGTGACCAAGCCCCCAGGCCGCTCCCGTGCGCCACGCCGAACGACCGCGACGCGCCGCGAACGGCGCGACTCCGGCGACATGGTCGGGGCCCGTGCCGGCATGGACCGCGCCCGCGGCGAGACCGAGTCCGAGTGCGGTGACGATCACGCGACGAATCCTACGGGGCGCACGACGAGCCCGAGCGCGCTCTTCCGATTTCGGCGCCGAAACGCATGATCTCCAGGGACCTTGGATGCGACTTGGAGAGAACTCGAGGCGGATGTGGCCGTCGTCGGCGCCGGTGCAGCCGGATTGTGGGCCGCCGAACGCGCCGCGCGAGCCGGTGTCTCCGTCCTCATCCTCGAGAAGACGCCGCGTGCGGGATCGAAGGTGCTCGCGTCGGGCGGCACGCGTTGCAACTTGACGACGACGCTCGGTCCGAAACCGGCGGCCGCTCTTTTCGGGAAGCACGGTGCGCGCTTCCTCGAGACCGCGTTCCGCATTTTGCCACCGGCCGCCGTGCGCGCCCGCTTCGATGAACTCGGCGTGCCGACGGTCGAAGCCCCGCTCGAGAAGATCTTCCCGACCTCGGGGCGCGCCGTCGACGTGCGCGACGCGTTGCTCGCGGCGGCACTCGCCGCGGGTGTGCGCGTCGAGTACGAAGCCGAAGTCGTGCGCGTCGAGCCGCGCGAGGGTGGCACGTGGTCGCTCGTGCTCACGGGCGGTCGCGTCGTCCGCACGGCCCGCGCGATCCTGTGTCCCGGCGGCAAGAGCTATCCGCGCACGGGCACGACCGGCGATGGGTATCGTTGGCTCGACGATCTCGGGCTGGAAGAGGTCGAGCCCGTGCCCGCGCTCGCGCCGCTCGCGAGTCCGTCCAAGTGGGTGCACGCGCTCGCGGGCATCTCCGTGCAGGACGGCGAAGCTCGGCTCGTCGACGGTGGGGGAACCGTGCTCGGTCGTCGTCGACGGCCGATCGTGTTCACGCACCATGGGATCTCCGGTCCGGGCGCGATGGATCTCTCCGAAGGCGTCGCGCGCGCGCGATCCGCTGCGGCCCGCGCACGACAACGCGTGGACCTCTCGGTCCGCATCGATCTCGCGCCGGACCTCGGCGTAGAGGCGTTGCGCGCGCTGCTCCTCGAAGCCGGCGCGCGCACAGGCGGACCCACTCTTTCGCGCGTGCTGCCCATCGAAGTTCCGCGACGTCTCCTCGAAGCCGTGTCGCGACAAGCCGGATTGCGCGAGCCGGATCCGCGCGCGAACCAGATCGAGCGCGAGGCACGCATGCGCATCGTGGATGCGTTGAAGGGGCTCGCGGTTCCCGTCGAGGACACGCTCGGCTACGACCAGGCGGAAGTCACGGCCGGTGGACTTGCGCTGCACGAACTCGACGCGGGGACGATGCGCGTGAAGAAGCATCCGGGACTCTTCGTCATCGGCGAACTGCTCGACTTGCAGGGTCCGATCGGCGGTTTGAACTTCCAGGCCGCGTTCGCGACAGCCGAGCTCGCGGGTGTCGCAGCGAGTCGCTGAGCGCGCGTCCAAAGGGACCCAGGGCACTTCTCCGCAGCGATCTTTGCGTGTGTGTGTCACACGCTCTGTGCGAATCACGCCTGGAACGGCGCCGTCACGGGCTGGGCGAGATGCGGGGTTCGGCGTACCGTGGGTAAGGCTGAACGTCGTCGCTCGTTCGAACCCGGTGTTGCGCGCTGCGCGACGCGGCGTTCGAACTCGGCGACGCGACCCCCCCCTCGACGATGAACTCCCTCCGTTCCGCGATCGCAACCCTCCTATTCCTGGCCCTGTCCGCCGTTTCTGCGTGGAGTCAGTTCACACCGTTCTGCTGGGGCGACACGACGAGCGGTCCGTGCCCGTGTGGCAACGTCAGCTTGCCGAGTACCGGCGGATGTCTGAACTCGCTCGGCTCACCAGGCCTGCTCGTCGCATCGTCGCCGACCGGCTTCGCGCGCGTCTCTGGCGACATCCTGAACCTCGATCGCGTCACGCTCACCGGATCCGGAATGCCGAACGCGGCGTGCATCTACTTCCAGGGCAGCGCGAACCCTGCGGTTCTCTTCGGCGACGGCATCCGCTGCGTGAACAACCCGTTCCAAGTGCAGCTCGGCACGCTCACGAACGTCGGCGGGACTTCGTTCGTCGGTGGGGCACCCGGTCCGGCGATTTCGTTGCAAGGCTTCCTCGCCACGCCGCTGCCGGCGCCGTGCACGCGCGCTTACCAGTGCTGGTACCGCAACGCGGCGGTCTTCTGCACGCCGTCCACGTTCAACATGACGAACGGCGTGTCGATCCAGTGGTTCCCCTAGTCGGGTGAGCCGATCTCGCTTGGCGTGAGGGCGCTCGCACTCGCCGGAACCGACTCACAGCGCTTTGCGCATCAAGACCCGAGTCGGCGAGGATCACTCAGCGAACGTCCACGCGGTGCGCGGGCTACCCTCTTCGCGCTCGAACTCGCCGATGGACTGGAAACGACTCTTCTCGCGCGCGTCCGCTCCTGGTGCGGACAAGACGGTCTCGACCGAAGACCCGTCCGAGCGCGCGCGCGACATCGTGCGCGCGTACCACCAGCGCACGAAGCACGGCGAGCAACGCTATGCGCGTGGGCCCGTCGACCTCGAGTGGGCGACGCAGCCGGATCCATTTCGACGCTGGCTGGGCGCGGAACTCGTTCCGCTCGCACATCCGACGCCTTCGAGCGAGCCGCGCTACGAGCAGGTCTTCGTCGAAGGTTCGATCGCGCCGCGCCCGCTCGACGCGGAGTTCGTCGCGCGGCTCTTCCACGACAGCCTGGCGTTGTCGGCCTGGAAAAGAGCGGGGGAATCGCGTTGGTCGCTGCGCGTGAATCCGTCGAGCGGGAACCTCCATCCGACCGAGGCCTATCTGTGCGCGCCCGCGATCCAGGGGCTGTCGGCGACACCGTTTCTCGCGCACTACGCTCCGCGCGAGCACGCGCTCGAGCTGCGCGCGCACGTCGAGATCAACGTCTGGAACGATCTGGTTCGCGAGCTGCCGCAGCCGTGCGTGCTCGTCGGCCTGGCCTCGATCCACTGGCGGGAGTCGTGGAAGTACGGCGAGCGCGCGTACCGCTACTGCAATCACGACGTGGGTCACGCGATCGCGTGCGTCACCTTGGCAGCCGCGGCGATGGGTTGGAAGGCGACGCTGCTCGACGGTGCGAGTGCGCGTGAGATCGAAGACCTGCTCGGACTGCGCGACACGCGCGCGCCCGAAGCCGAGGATCCCGACTGCCTCCTCGTGCTGCATCCGCAAGGCACGACCTCTGCAGCAGAGACGCTCGAACCGCGTGCCCTCGCGCGGTTCGCGGCTGGAGCACGCCTCGGAACTCCGAACGCGTTGAGTCCTGATCACGTCGCGTGGGACGTGATCGAGGCCGTCGCCGAGGCCTCGCGCAAGCCTGCGAACGTGCCCGCTCGACCCGCGTTCGGGTCCCCTTGGCCGCCACTTGTTCCCGGCGACGAACCGTTCACCTTCCGCGACGTCGCTCGTCGGCGCCGCAGCGCGGTCGCGATGGACGGTCGCAGTGGCATGCGCGCCGATGCGTTCTTCCAGACGCTACGCCGCACGCTTCCCGCGCGCGGTGAATTGGCCTGCGCCGCGCTGCCTTGGTCTCCACGCGTGCACCTCGCCCTCTTCGTGCACCGCGTCGAAGGTGTCGATCCGGGTCTGTACGCGCTCGTGCGCGACCCCGCCGACGAGGCCGCATTGCGCGCGGCCATGCGCCCCGAGTTCGCCTGGACGCGCGTCGCGAACGCGCCGGCTGACTTGCCTCTGTGGTTCTTGCACCGCGGCGACGTGCGCGGGCTCGCGGCGCGCGTCTCGTGCGGTCAGGAGATCGCCGGCGACGGCTGCTTCAGCCTGGGCATGATCGCGCGGTTCGAGAGCTCGATCCGGGACGACGGCGCGTGGATGTACCCGCGCCTCTTCTGGGAGACGGGCGTGATCGGTCAGTTGCTCTACCTCGAAGCCGAGGCACTTGGCTTGCGCGCGACCGGCATCGGCTGCTTCTTCGACGACTCGGTGCACGGCGTCTTCGGTCTGCACGGACACGCGTGGCAGAGCCTCTACCACTTCACGATCGGTGGTCCGGTCGACGATCCGCGGATCAGCGCCGAGCCCGCGTACGCAGAGGCCAATTCGGTCGGTTGATCGACCGCATCAGGTTCTCGCACGCCGACCGAAGCCTGAACTCTTCGGGCCCGAGCACGCAGACCGACTGGACTCGGATCCCGTGATCGCCGTTTGGCCTCTCGACTCGGCGTGAAGGGCCCGTGGAAGTGGGAAGCGTGCGCGGCCGGCCGATCGTGGTCAGATGCGCACGTTTCCACGAGCTCGAGCCTCACGAGCCGGCCCTCGACGGCCAACCGCGCGAACCAGGGCGGCGTCCCGGCGGGCGACACGCGACTCGGATTCCCCTGGAGGTCGTCACCGCCCGATCGCGGTGAGAGCGGTGGCGGCACGCACGACGAGCACCGTGTCGTTTCGTTCGCGGGCCAGGCGCTGACCGTATTCCAGCGCCACCTTCGCGTTCGTGGTTTCGCCGAGCTTGACGAGAGTCTCGCCTACTGCGATCCAGCTCTCAGGGTCGGCCGGCCGTAGACGGGCTGCCGCTTCGCGGTGCGGGAGCGCGTCGCGGGGTCGATCCAGCGCTTCGAGTGCACGCGCGAGGAGAACATGGGTCACGACGTCGTCCGCGAGTTGCCGCGCGACAAGCGTGAGTTCAGCACGCGCATCCTCGGCCCGCCCGAGGTCGAGGAGGAGCGCGGCGCGCGTTCGTCGCCACTTGGGTTCATCGAGTCGGACCGCTCGACCGCGCTCGATGCCGGCCTCGACCAGGTCGAGCGCGCCCGCGACGAGTTCCCCGCGACGCTCGGGCTCCAACTCCGCGGTCAGGCGCAGGATCCCGCCGGCGTTCACGATGTGCGCGGGGTTCTGACTGCGCCGGAACGCTTGCTCGTAGTGCCCTGTTGCGAGCGCGAGCAGTCGACGCTTCTCCGCGACATCGAGGGTCGCATCGCTGGCGCGCGCCAACACACTCGCCATGTGCGAGTTCGCAACCGCACTGGCGGGATCGTGCTCGAGAGCGCGCCTCCACAGGCTCTCGGAGTCGTGCCAAACACGTGACTGCGAGCGCGCAGCGAGCACGAGTACGGCGAGGATCAGTGTGGCCACAGCCACGGAGCCCACGCGGGCGATCCGCGGATGCGCGAGGCCGGCCGCCGCGACGATCGCGAACGGGATGCACGCCAAGTACGAGTAGCGATCCGCGACGAGCTGCGGCCCTGCCTGCGCCAGACCGCTGACGGGTGCCAACACGATGAGGAAGGCCAACCAAGCTTGGAAGCCCCACGGATGTCGTCGTCGCAGGAGGAATGACGCGGCCGTGAGTACGACGGCGACTCCGAGCGCGAGCAGGTAGCGCGGTGCGACGAGCTCCACGGACGGGGGCAGTTCGTAGTGCGGCGCGAGGTCGAGCGGGAGAAAAGTGCGCCACACGTAGAAACACACGCCGTATCCGGCCTGGATCGTGCGGGTCACCAAACCGTGCTCCGACCACGTCGCGCGCGCGTCGGTCGCATCCGCGTGCGCGCGCGCGGTCACAATCGCCACGCCTACCGAAACCAGCGCGAACGGCAGCTTTTCGAGGAGAAGTCGCGGCCAGCTCGCTCCACGGGAACGACGCGCGAGCACGACGTCGAGGAGCAGGAACAGCGCGGGCAGGACGATGCCCCAAGCCTTCGCCGTGAGTGACACGGTCTGGAGCACGAGTGTCGCGACATACGCCGCGCGCCCTCCGCTCCGAGCGAAGCGTGTCCAAGCCAGGAGTGCGAGAACGAAGAAGACTCCCGAGACCAGGTCACGACGCTCCGTGATCCAGCAGACGGACTCGCAGCGCAAGGGATGGACGGCGAACAGTGCTGCAGCGAGTCCCGCGGTCGCGAGACGGCGTGACGAGGTCCAACTCACGGCCAGCTCGTCGAGCAGCGCACGCACGAAAGCGAAGACGGCGATCGCCGTAGCCGCGTGCCACGCGAGGTTCACGGCGTGCAGTGCGCGCGCATCGGGGCCGAACAACTCGTGGTCGATGCCGAACGTGAACCACGTCAGCGGGATCCAGTGCCCCATGTGGAAGGTGGTGGCCATCCACGCGAGGTTCTCGAGAGCGAGACCGCGCCACCGCAGGTTCTCGACGAAGTTCTGATCGTCGTCCCAGTCCAGGAATCCGGCCTCGAGTGCCGGCTGGAACGCAAGGACGACGAGGACCACGAGCGCCGCGCACACGGCAAGGCTTTGACCTCGCAAGGCTCGGCGTTCGTCCGCGCTCGACGGTTCCGCGCG
>JAYTBY010000700.1:0-2881 GCA_043736755.1 Planctomycetota bacterium
GCCGTCGAATCGGGCAGCCTCGTCGCTTGGCTGGAATCGGGCGACGCGTTCGAGCGGGATTTCGAGGCCTCGCCGCTCGACCGACCGGGCCGTGAAGGCGTGGCGCGCAACGCGGCGATCGCGCTGGCCTCCACCCCGAGCGATGCCGGTCGTCGCGCCTTGATGCGCGCCCTGACCTTCGATCCCGCGGCCGTGGTGCGCGAGGCGTCGGGTTGGGCGCTCGCGCGCGCGCACGCGGCGGACGCTGGCGTGCGCGGTGCGTTGGAAGAGGCGGCACGCCGCGAGCCGGACGCGACCGCGAAAGAACTTCTCGGCCGCTGGTCCGGTTCCACCGCGACGCACGGCTGACTCGCGTCCCAGAAAATCGACAGCGCCGACAGCGCGTCGAGATTGAAGGACATTGCATTTGCGCCCGGGAGCAGGCGCACACGCAAACCGAGTCGCGGGCTCGACTTCCGCTGCCGACCTCGAGCGATTCACTGGCCGGATCAGGCGAACTTCCAGGCGTCGCGATCCGTCCTACGAATCAGCAGCGCTCCGGAAGGCATCCTGGCGTGTTGCATCGTTTCGACACGTCGATTCGGGTCCGTGGTCACTGACCGCGGGACAGAACCGTCGGAACCCCCGGCCCCACAAGAAGTTGCATTTTCGGTCCAAGGCCAAGGGTCACTCGGCCCGGCGCTTGCTCTCGAGGGACAACCACGAGGCACTAGGGAGAACGACACGATGGAAAGCCCGGACTACTACAGCGACCACAAGTTCTGCGCGAACTGCCAGAAGTACGTCTCCTACCTCATGAGCATGGAGCACTCGTACTGCACCGAATGCGGCCAGCGCGTGAAGCTCTTCTCCCAGGCCGACTGGACCGACTTCCACGAGAACCTGAAGAACCAGAAGCCCAAGGGCGGTCGCCCGCGCAAGCAAGGCGGCCGCGAGTCGGCCTGATCCGAGTCGGCTCGCTGCGGAGGCGTTTCGCGCTGCACGGCGCAGACACTTCTCTCGCGATCACGATCGCTGTTCTCGCTCACTCGCTCACTCGCACACGCTCTCGCACGCTCTCACTCACACTCTCGCTGGATCTCGCACTCGATCTCGTACGGACTGCTTCTCCGCCTCGTTTCCTGGTCTCTCACCGCGCCCGCCGACTCACGCGAGTCGGCGGGCATTTCCTTCGGATTGCCTTCGAGACAGGTTCGGTGCGAGGGGCTCGACCTGGATCCGAGCGGGCGTCGTTCGATCGCTGCGCTCCAGCCGCGGGCGATGACGACGAGCGGTTCGATCGCTGCGCGCCATCCGCGGCGGCGACGACGAGCGCCCGGAAGCTGCCGCCGCCCAGTCTCGTCACAGCTACGAGGTGAGGCTCGCAGCGATGCGCGGTCGGAGCTTGCAGTGCGGCCGAGGATCCGCGCGCGATTGCCCGATTCGCGCAGGCGGCGTACGGTCGCAGCCGTCCCCACCCGCCGGCCCGAGGTCTTCCGTGCATCCGATCACCGTCCGCGTTCGCCGCTCTCTCGCGCTCATCGGCCTCGTCGGCGCGCTCACCGTTCCCCGCGCGAACGGGCAGAGCTTCAACGTCGATGTCGGCGTCGACCCCGGAGCCACAACGTTCGGGACTCCGCCCGCGAGCTACGGTGCCGCGCCTTTCCAAGCCGGACACTGGAACGCAGCGCGCGATGGACAGGCTGGATTGGGATCGCCGCCGCCCGCAGCTTCCCAGTGGTACGTCACGGCGTTGAGTAGCTTGGCCGACTCGCCGACTCCGGTCGTGCTGAGCGTCAACGTCAGCCCCGCCACGGACGGCCTCGGCGACGTCGAGTTCGACCACTCCGGGACCAGCGGCAATCTCCAGACGCTGTACGACGACTTCGGCGACGTCGGCAGCGGACCGAGCAGCCAAGCGTGGGTCTTCTCGAACCTGCTCAACGCGACGTACGACCTGTACGTCCATGCCTGGAATCCGAGCGACGCGGGCGCGATCACGGTCGTGCACGCCTCCGACACGGCCAGCCAGAATCCGCAGGTGTGCGGCGGTGCGTGGCCCGGCGGTCATCAACAAGGAACGACGTTCACGCTGCATGCCGTCGTCGTCACGAACAACACGATCGTGATCCAAGTCGGAGCGCAGTCGGGCCGTGCGGTGGTGAACGGAACCCAGCTCGTGGTGCAGGGCAGCCTCGCGGCGGGCAATCCGTTTTGTCCGGGTGATGGCAGCGGCACGCCGTGTCCGTGCGGGAACAACAGCGCACTCAACAGCGGCGCTGGATGCTTGAACTCACTCGGAACCGGCGGGCGCCTCGACATGACCGGCACCGCGAGCGTGTCGGGCGACACGATCCTCTTGCTCGGGTCGAACCTGCCCAACTCGAGCGCGCTCTACTACCAAGGCACGTTGCGGCTGAATGGCGGCGCGGGAGTGGTTTTCGGCGACGGATTGCGCTGTTTGGGCGGGGCGCTGGTGCGCTTGGGCACGAAGACGAGCATCGGCGGCACGTCACAGTATCCGTCGGGTGCGGACGCGTCCGTCTCGGTCCGCGGGATGGTTCCACCGGGGGCGACGCGCGTCTACCAAGTCTGGTACCGCAACGCCGCGAACTTCTGCACGACGTCGACGTTCAATCTCTCGGCCGCGGTCGAACTCGTCTGGGGCACCTGACTCGGCGCGGATCTCTCGGCGAACGGCGAGGAGCAGGCCCCGCATCAGGCTCGAGCTCGGAATGGCTGACGTGAAGTCTCGCGCTCCAGAGCGACACTCACTGCACGGTGATCTCGAGCGCGTTGCTGGAGCAGCGAGTATCGAGACCACCGCACGCGGCGGTGCCGTCCGCGATCAGTTGCACGAAGAGGCGCGAGCCTGGCGGTCCCGATACGAGGGCCGGGATCG
>JAYTBY010000701.1:0-2880 GCA_043736755.1 Planctomycetota bacterium
ATCGACGACCCGTGCGCACGCGCGATCGGAAGCGCAACGCGCTCGAGTACGTCGTTCACGAGCTCTCGATTCGCCGACTTGAACGTCGTGCGACGACTGCGCCCGTCTTTGTCGACGAAAGCGCGCGACGACGTGACTTTCCCCGACAAGAGGCCCTGCTCGAGCGGCGAGTAGACGATCACACCGATGTCTTCTCGTGCACAGTAGGGCAGGACGTCGCGCTCGATTTCGCGCACGACGAGACTGTATTTCGGCTGCGTGCTCGCGAGCGGCACGGCACCGAGCGCCGACTGCGCCGACTTCAGCAAGGGCACGTCGAAGTTGGAGACGCCGATCGCGCGCAGCTTGCCTTCCTTCCGCAGCGCGACGAGCGTCTCCATCGTCTCAGACAACGGGGTCGCCGGGTCGGGCCAGTGCACTTGCAGCAGATCGATCGTCTCGACGCCGAGACGCGTGAGGCTGCGTTCGACTTCGAGTCGCACGGAATCGGCTCGCGCGTTGCGCCGGACGATCCGACGGGTGCCGTTGTCGTCGACCGTGTCGAACGACACGTCCCCACGCTCGTCGTCCCACCGCAGGCCGATCTTCGTGAAGAGCAAAACATCGTCTCGCCGACCGCGCAACGCTCGACCGAGGACTTCTTCGGATCGGCCAAAGCCGTAGACCGGGGCCGTGTCGAAGGCATTCGCGCCCGCGTCGATCGAGGCCTGAATCGCTCGGATCGAGGCCTCGTCGTCCGCTCCGCCCCAGCCCCATCCACCGATCGCCCAGGCTCCGAAAACGACGCGTGGGAGTCGAAGTCCGGAACGACCGAGGTCCGCGTGGCGCATGGCGGCATGCTCGGGCTCACTTCGAGTGGTGACAAGCTCGAGGTCTTTTGTTCAACGCTCGGCGCGATTCTCCGCGGATACGCGCAGGATCGAGAGATCGCGGGGTGACGGCGAATGCGCGTGGTACCTTGCGCAAACTCCGAGCATGCCCCGCCCGATCGAGACCGCGCCTCTACCGTCGCCGTTCGGCCGCGGCCCCACAGGGATGTCGGGCGCGGTAACGCTCGGTCTCGGGCTCTTGTTTCTCGTCCTCTTGTTCGCTGTGTCCTTCGGGCTCCCCCTCATGGGGCGCTCAGTCGCTTTCGAGAGGGGTCCTGAAGCCGTCGCACGCGTTTACGAGCGGCGACTCGAACTCACCGCGGCGCTAATCGAGTTGCCGGCGTGGGAGCACTCGGTGCTCGCGCCGTTCGTGCCGGCCGGTCCGCAGACGACCGACGAAGCTCTACAGGCGTTCCTCACCGTCATCGAGAACGGTCGTGTGGGTTTCGACACCGAGGACACGGTGGCGATCGAGCAGCGCGACCGAGAACTCGACGGATTGCGTGCGCGCCGGGCGGTGCTCCTCGCAGGGCTCGGCCGACTTGGCGAAGCCCAAGGCGATCTCGATCAGCTCGACCGGAACGGCCACGGTGCGTTCGTGACCGCTGCCAAAGCGCTCGTGAACGGCCGCGCTGCGGTCCTGGATCTCGGTCTCGCGGGCGAGGGTTGGATCGGACGCACGGCGCGAGCGCGAGCCGAAGGCAACCCGTTGCCCGCGCCTGGGCCAACGGCCTTGAAGACGCTGAAGTGGGCGCGTGGTTTGGCCGCCGGCGTCGGATTGGGCGCACTGATCCTCGTCGCCTGGCTCGCGCGCAACCGACCCGACCTCGACGTCGGAGTCATCGCGATTCCAAGCCCGTGGTCGCCGCAAACCGCCTTTGGAGTGCTCGTCCGCGCAGCGTTCCTCGGGTTCTTGATCCTGGCTGTTTTCGCCGTTCTACGCGAGACCACGAGCGCGCCAGTACCACTGTTCTTCGAGGCCCTCGCGGCGTCGGCGCCGCTCTACTACTTGGTGCGACGGCACCTCGCACGGCCGAATCGGCTCGAACTCATCGACATCGTCGGCTTCCCGGCTACTCGCTCCGTCGTGATCCTCACGACCGCGGGATTGTTTGCGCTCGACCAGTTGGGAGGACGTGCCCTCGCCAACGCGGCCATCGCGATGGGAGCCACGGAACCGTGGACCTTCCAAGTCGATGCGCAGAGTCTCTGGAGCGGCGATTTCGCGTTCGCGGTGTCGGCGGTCGATGCAATCGTCTTCGGAGTCCTCGCGAGAGAGATCGTGTTCCGAGGCGTGCTCTTCCCGAGCCTACGTCACATCCACGGCCCCGTGCATGCCGCCGTGCTGTCGGGCTTGCTCTTCTCCGCGGTGCACATGGCCACGTTCCCCATGATGCTCTCGCTCGCGTGGACGGGTTTCGTGTGCGCGCTGGCCGTAGAGCGCACGCGCAGCCTCCTACCCGCGATCCTAGCCGCGATGGCGAGCGCTGTCTTCGAACTCGGGATGTTCAGCGCGCTGTACCGCTGACTCGTATCAGCGTTGTTTCGGCAGCTCGAGATCGAATCGGTCTCCGCCACGATGGATCGAGAGTGCGAGTCCGCTGGCCGAGTGACTCTCCCCCTTCGCAACCGATTTGTTGGCCGAAAGCCGTGCGTCGATGACGAGAACGCTGCCGTCCCCGACGACCTCGCAAGCTCCGTCGGGATGCAGCACGACCCCCGTGCGTTCGTCCACACCGAGGCCGACGAGGTCTGGGTGATCGAGAACGGCGGACATGAGTCGATTGAAACGCTGACGCTTCATGAAATGCTGGTCGACGAGCGCGCCGTCCCACAACCCGAGCCCTTCCGACGTCTCCGTGCCGGCGGCCCGCACGCTGGTGAGATCGGCCGTTTCTCCGCCCACGATCATCACTTTGGAGAGAACCGCGGCACCAGCGCTCGTCCCACCGACGAGCGCGCCGGCGCGATAGCGATCGCGGATCGCATCGACGACCCCCGCTTCGAGCAG
>JAYTBY010000702.1:0-2870 GCA_043736755.1 Planctomycetota bacterium
ACGACGGACGGGACGCTGCGCGTGTTCGAGCGCTTGCGCGCCGTCTTCCCGAACGTCGGGATCGTGCTGCAAGCGCGCCTCTTCCGCACCATCGACGACATCGACCGACTCGCAAAGGGTCCGCTCGACGTCCGCATGGTGAAGGGCATCTACCTCGAGCCCGCCGCAATCGCGCACACGGACCCGATCCGCATCCGCGAAGCGTTCGTGCAGTGCGTCGAGAAGTTGGTCGGTCGCGGTGCGCGGTTGTCGCTCGCGACGCACGACGAGCACTTGGCGGAGTCGTGCATCGGGATCCTGCGCGCGAACAAGCGCTCGACGGATTCCTACGAGTTCCAAGTCCTGCTCGGCGTGCGCGAAGAGCTGTGGGAGCGCTGGAAATCCGCCGGACACACGGTGCGCGTGTACGTCCCCTACGGTCCCGATTGGCAGGCCTACAGCCTGCGCCGGATGCGCAAGAACCCGCAGATCGTCGGGCACGTGATGCGGAAGATGTTCTCGTTGGGCTGAGCGCGACCTTCGCGGTCTCGACTCGACCTCGAACCCTCAGTCTCCCATCGAGGTGCTCTGGGGCGACGACGGCGGCCCTGAAATGGCGACTACGAAGCGGTGGGAGTTTCGATACACCCAACAGACTTCGCTGGGTGGGGGCACCGAAGCGGGATCGGATCTTCGAAGCCTCAGCGCACGGTTCGAGCCGACGCCAAACTCCTACTTCCCGATCTCGAGCCTGCGGGCGAGCACTTCGGGCAACACCCCCGTCGCCCGGATGCGATCCATCGTCGAGCGGTAGTCGTACGCGACGCGATGCCACGTCACGCGATCGTCCTCGAGCACCGCATAACACGCGCGGTTGTCGCCGTCGCGCGGTTGCCCCACCGAACCGACGTTCAGGAAGTAGCGCTTGCCCTTCGGCAGCGCCACGGTCGTCGAAACCTCGCGTGGATCGAGTCCGTGGAACCTCAGATCCTCATCGTGCAACCCGGGTTGATGCGTGTGCCCCGCCAGCGCCACCTCGTGCTCGCCGAAGCGCGCGAAGATGTCGCGCATCTTCTCGGGGTTCAGGAACCCGTCGGTCGAGAGCACGTACTCGCGCACCGGATCGCGCGGGCTGCCGTGTACGAACAGGAAGCGGCCTTCGCTGCGTTCCTTCTCGAGCCCGCGCAACCAATCCCAACGCGCCTTGCGCTCACCCGAGCTGTACCAGTGCGGCAACATCCTCTCGCGCGTGAACTCGATCGCGGCGCGCGCGTGCGGATTGAAATCTTCGGCCCCGCCGAACAGCGCTTCGTCGTGATTGCCGAGCAGGCACCACTCGGCATGTCCGCGCACGAGATCGACGCAGTACTCGGGGTCCGGGCCGTAACCCACGACGTCGCCGAGACACACGATCCGGCTGATTCCCTGCGCGCGAACGTGCGCGAAGACCGCCTCCAGAGCAGCGCGGTTGCTGTGCAGGTCGGAGACGACCGCGACCTTCATCCGCGAAGCCGCGCGTCCGCAGCGAGTTCCTCGAGTGCCTCGGCGACGAGCTTCGTGCGCGCTTCGCCGAGCGTCATCCCCGTGATCGTCGCACCGGACGCCTTCTTGTGTCCCCCGCCGCCGAACTTGCGCGCCAGCGCGTGCACGTCGAACGCGTTTTTGCTGCGCGCCGAGAGTTTCACGCCGCCCGTCGCCATCTCGCGCAGGAACAGCACGACCTCGACCTTCTCGACGGAACGCAAGATGTCGAGCACCTCGTCCGTGTCGAGCGCCTTCATCTCTTCGTCACCGACCGGCACGTCGACGACCGCGAGCCGACCATTCGCGTGGTATTCGAGCCGCGCAATCGCGCGCGACAACGCCGTCGGATGCCCGAGCGGTTGACGCTGGTGCAATGCGTTGTAGATCACGTTCGGCTCGACGCCGAGTTCCGCCATCTCCGCCGCAGCCGTCAGCGTCTCCGTGTCCGTGTTGCTGTACTTGAACCAGCCCGTGTCGGTCACGATCGACGTGAACACTCCGCGCGCGGCGACGGCGTCGAGCTTCACACCGAGTTCGCGCGCGATGCGACGCACGAGGAGTCCCGTCGCCGCCGCGCGCACGTCGACGTACGACTCGTCCCACCACGGAGCTCCACCCGGCACGTGGTGATCCACGACGAGCTTCTTCGAGGCATGCGCGGCGAGAGCCGGCTCCATCGAACCCGTGCGCGACAGTTCGCAGAAGTCGAGCAACACGGACACGTCGTGACGCGGCAAGTCACCGCCCGAGTACACGCCGAAGCGCACGTCGCGCGCGAGGTAGTCGTAGCGCGGCTCGGCCGCGTCCGCGTTCACGATCCAGACTTCCTTGCCCAGCGCGACGAGCACGCGCGACAACGCCGCTTGCGCCCCGAGGCAATCGCCATCCGGTCGCACGTGGCCACAGAGCAAGAAGCGACGCCCTGAACGCAGGAGGTCGAGTGCGCGCGCTTGTGCCGCCGCGGGGTCGTTCTTCGTCGAGCTGTCGAGCATGGGGTCCTTGACCCGCGCATTCTGCGCCTCCGACGCCCTGTTTCCGATTCCCGAGGCGTCAGATTCCTGGGAGCCCGTGGAGAACAGAGGGCTCCGCGCTGTGGAGCGGTGCCACGCGTTCCTCTCTAGATGGAGGCTAGACGGCCTCAATGTGTCTCAGATCCCCGGGATAATTCACGGGCTCCCCCGTCGCGGAGCGACGCAAGTCGGGTCGGTTGGACCACAGAATCGATCTCCTCTCGGCCTCTGGGCGCTGAGCGAGTTCCTCGCGGCGCAGCTAGTGTCCCGTCCCCGAAGTACGCGTCACAATTCGACCCGCAGGCGCTTCCCTGGCGTCGTTGCACTTCCTCCGAGGGATGCAGCGAACCCGCGTCG
>JAYTBY010000703.1:0-6225 GCA_043736755.1 Planctomycetota bacterium
TGCGCGTCGAGTCCGCCAGGGCTCGCGATCTCGAGCCGGGCTCGTCCGGCCAGATCGCGCACACCTTCGTCCAGCGCCGCGACCGCGGCGCGACTCGACGCGAGTGTCGCGACGACGGCCGCCACGCCAGCTGCTACGCCGAGCACCGTGACGGCGAAACGCAGCGGGCGTCGACGAATCGGCCGCAGGAAGAGCGCCCGGAGGATCACTCGATGCCGTCCGCGACGATGCGTCCGTCGCGCATGCGCACGCGTCGATCGGCGCGCAGCGAGACGCGTTCGTCGTGGGTCGCTAGGACGACGGCGACCCGGGTTTCGCGTCGCAATTCCTCGAGGAGTGCCAGCACGACCTCTCCGGATGCGGAGTCGAGATTCCCGGTGGGCTCGTCGAGCAGGAGGAGTCGCGGTCGATGTACCAGTGCTCGCGCGAGAGCCACGCGCTGCTGCTCTCCCCCGGAGAGTTCGGAGGGGAAGTGACGCGCGCGGCTACCGAGCCCGACACGTTCGAGCAGGCTCGCCACGCGTGCGTCGTCACGCCGACCACCGAGCGCGAGCGGCAGGGCGACGTTCTCCTCCGCCGAGAGATTGGGCACGAGGTGGAACGCTTGGAAGACGATGCCGATGCGCTCGCGACGCAGGGTGACGAGATCCGCCGGGCTGGCACGCGCGAGGTCGATGCCCGCGACGTGGGCTGAGCCTTCGTCGAGCTTGTCCACGCCGGACAGCACGTTCAGCAAAGTGGACTTCCCACAACCGGACGGTCCGAGGAGCGCGACCATTTCGCCCGCTTGGACGTCGAGGTCGGCCGAGACGAGGGCACGAACGGGTGCGTCTCCACGCGCGTACGTCTTGGACGCGCCGCGGATCGATGCGACGGCGCTCGTCGGCTCGAGCGGAGTGGGATCCACAGCTTTCACGCGTGGCCGTTCGCCGCGAGCGGGCCGCGGGATTCGTGCACGTACATCATCCTTCTTGAGTGTGCGGGCCGCCGGCACGCGGATCCACCGCTTCTTGGCCGCATCCAGGCCTTGGATTCGGACGAAAGCATCAGCGTGCAAGCTGGTCAAGCAGGAGCGAGCGTCGAGGAGGGGACGCAGATCACGCGGGTGGGTTCCACGCGTCGTCTGGAATGCGTCCAGGTGATCGAGCGCTCTCTGGGCGAGGTCTTTCCGTTCTTCGAGCGGCCCGAGAACCTCGCTGCGATCACGCCGCGCTGGCTCGCCTTCAGCATCTTGACGCCGAGTCCAGTGCCCATGCACGTCGATGCGCGGATCGACTACAGGTTGTCCCTGTTCGGGATCCCGTTCCGCTGGCGAACGCGTATCGAGCGCCACGAGACGGGCCGCGGATTCGTGGACGTGCAGGGGTCAGGACCGTTCGCGCTGTGGCGACACACGCACCAGTTCGAGGCGGTGCCGGGTGGCACGCGGGTGGTCGACGTGGTCGAGTTCCGGGCGCCCCTCGGCCACCTCGGTTCGCTCGCACACGCAGCGTTCCTCGACTCTCTCGTCCGGCGCATCTTCACGCACCGTCGTGGCCGCATCGCTGCCCCCCTCGGGCGCGTGAAGCGCTGATCAGGCGAGTTCGAGGCGCGCGCGAACCCGACGGAACCAGCGCAAGGATTCGGTCAGACCTCCCGGTCGATCGCGTGCGAGCCAGACGCGTGCGTGAGTCTCTTCCAAGGCGCGCAAGTCCTCGGCCAAGGTGCGCCGCGTGGCTTTGGGCAGACCTTCGATCGGCACACCCGCGCCGGCGTCGAGCCGCGCGAGGCCGAAGCGCACGCACCAGCGTTGTACGTCGGCCGTGAAACGCATCTCCGCGGTGAGCAGGTCCGCGTCGGGGCGTCGGCACCGCGAACGCGCGATCCGCGCGAGCGCACGCGCGGCCAAATCGTCGGCGCGCTCCAAGCCTGTGTGCGTCAAGTCTGGCGTCCGCGGATGGGGGAAGGCATCGGGGGCGAAGGCGAGGAGGAAGAAGAGCGCCGATCCATTCGTCGCCGGCGAACCCGTCGCGACGGCGGTACTCGCGAGATCCATGGCGGCGAGCCCCAGTTCACCGGCCTCGTCTCCGTAGACGTGCGCGTCGAGCAACCGCGCGAGCCGCGTTTCGTCGAGATCGACGCTGGGCTTCCAGGCGAAGCCGGCAGCCGCGAAGAGGCCCCAATCGCGCACGAAATGAGGTTGGTGGTGGCCGCGATCGCCCCAGTCCGTCGTCAGGTATCCGGCCGCCGAGGCACGCGCGCCGTGTCGCGCGGCTTCGCGCAGATTCGTGAGTGCGTTCCCGATGCGACCGCCGAAGCTCTGCCAGCTCGACGTGCCCGGGCAGACCCAGAACTCGAGTCCGGCCGCAGCGAAACGACTCACGTGGTCGGCGAAGGGGTGACCGGCGTCGTAGCCCCACTCCAGAGCGACGAGGTCGCGCGGAAGCTCGGGCACCAATTCGGGACGCTGCAGGATCACGTCACCCCAGAATTGCATGCGATGTCCGCGGCGCGTGACGATCTCGCGCACGCGAAGCAGGTGCTCGAGGTAGACGCGTTCGACTCCACGAGCCGCGCACGCGTCCTTCGAGCGCCCACGACCGAGATCGAACGTCTCGTCGAGGCCGACGTTGAACGTGCGCGATCGGAAACACGGCAGCAGTTGGTCGTAGAGATCCTCGAGCAAGGAAATCGCGCGCGGATTGCCCAGATCGAGCGAGTACGGCTCGACGTCCAGACTGAACGCGTGCTCGACGCCCTCGGGAACTTCTGCGAGGTCGCGATAGCGCGCGTGCTTCAGCCAGCGGTGGAAGTGCCCAAAGCTCTGCTGGTTGGGCGCCAACTCGATCCCGTGGCTCGCGCACACGTCGTCGAACGAGCGCATCTCCGACGGCGTCAGCGGGCTGGCGTCACGCCAGACGTCTTCGTGGCCGACGTAGGCGAACGCATGCTCGAGGTAGATCTGGAGGTGGTCGTACTTCCAAGCCGCGAGCCGTGCCGCGATGTGGCCGAGTTCGGCGATGCTCGGGATGCGACCGCGCGAAACGTCGAGCATCGCGCCGCGCGTCCGGTAGGCCGGCCAGTCGGTGATGGTGCACGCGGGTAGCGACTGGATCACGCCCGCGCGCGGCGCGAGCGACGTGATCTGCGCGAACGTGGCGCGCGCCGCACGCTCACCCACGTCGTCGGCTGCGCGTGCACGCACGGCGTTCGGCGTGATCTCGAGCACGTAACCGCCGGCCGTGAGCGAGTTCGCGCGGTGCACCGTGAGGTGATCTGCGCCGTCCTGCTGGAACGAACCCGCGTGTCGCTCGAGGCGAACGGGCTCCGGCCACAGGAGCGCCAGAGGATCCGTCACTGCGGTCCACGGGCGAGCCGCATGGCGCGCTCCGTCACGTAGATCACCGCGGAGCAACCGACGGGAAACAGGATCTCCGACACCGTGCGGCCGACGATCACCAGCGCCGGCGTGTTCGGTTGGGCGCGCAACGCGAGCACGTTGACGAGGAGCGCGGCGACGACCCCGATCGCGAGGCCCGCGAGGATGTGGACCTTTAGGGAAATCGAGGGCCGCGACGAGATACGCGCGACGACGAGCCCCAGGACGCCGTACTCGACGGCCTTGATGCCGGCCATCAAGAACGGCGAGAGCACCTCCGTTGCGCCGGGTGCAACCGAGAGCGCCGACCCGACGCCCTTGTGGACCGACCTCGCGATCGCGAAGCCCGCTGGTGCACTGAGCATGCCGAGCAAGGCCATCGCTCGCGGTCGCGCCTTGCCCGCGGCCATGCCGAACGAGATCGAAACGCAGACGAGGACCGACCAGGTCACTCGTCCCAACGTGTCGGCGACGACACGCGCGACATCCGGCAGGCGATCCTGGAACGCCAGCAGCACGAGGTGCGCGACCTCGAGCCCGATGCCGAGCGCCACGGACCACACGGCGACGCGGACACTGTGGTCCCAGAAGCGGTCGTGAGTGGCGGGTCTCTGTGCTTCGCCGTGAGCGGAATCGGAACTCATTTCCCGCTCGAGCATCCGTGGAGGACGTCGACCATTCAAGCGGGATCTCGCTGGGCTTCGATTCCACGACCGTCACTGTTCGAGCCGCGCGCGGGCCACCCGATCACCTCCGTGACGCGTCATGGCCTCGAACTCGAGCTCAGCGATCCTCACGAATGCGGGCGGGCCGCTCGTCGAGCGGCCCGCCTGCATTCGTCCAGGTGCGTCGTTCAGCGCTGCGAGCGACCGTATCCGAGAGTCTTCAGGATCTCGAGCACTTCCGACCACGTCGGGAACGGCCGGCGATTCAGACGCTTGTAGTCGTCGATCGCCGTGATGAACTCGATGACGTCCGGCGGCATCTCGTCTGGGCGCATGGTTCCCGTGCGCGGAGATTCCTCGGTCTCGTCGGTCGTCGTCTTCTTGCGCTTCGGGATGCCCATAGGGATATCGCTGTCCGAGAGAGGTTCGGGAGCGCGGACCTTTCCGCTCTGCCCGAGCCTGGATCGGCACGTGGCTCGGCGTTCCTTGAAACTCCGTCGAGTTCAGGCGCCTTTGCGACGGGGAACGTCGATCCCGGCCCGCGTGAGCAGGGCCTCGATCTTTTCCGTCGTCGGCCGCAGGACGATGCCGTGCTCCGTGACGATTCCCGAGACGAGACGCGCGGGGGTCACATCGAAGGCTGGATTCCAGACCTTCACGCCGCGGGGCGCGGTGCGGCGACCCAGTCCCTCCGTGACTTCGGCTTCGTCGCGCTCCTCGATCCGGATCTCGGCGCCGGTTTCCGTCCGCGCATCGAAGGTCGAGAGCGGCGCGACGGCGTAGAAGGGGATGCCGTGCTCGCGCGCGAGTACGGCGACGCCGTACGTGCCGATCTTGTTGCACACGTCGCCGTTGCGCGCGATCCGGTCGGATCCGACGAGCACGACGTCGACACGACCGGCGGCCATGAGGCTCGCCGCCATGTTGTCCGTGATCAAGGTCACATCGATGCCGGCCTCGTGGAGTTCGTACGCGGTCAAGCGCGCCCCCTGGAGCAGCGGGCGCGTCTCGTCCGCGAAGACGCGGATCTTCGCGCCCCGTTCGCACGCGACGTAGATCGGAGCGAGCGCCGTGCCCATCCCACCCGTCGCCAGCGCACCCGCGTTGCAGTGCGTGAGCACGGCGCATCCGTCGGTGAGGAGTGCCGCACCGTGTTCACCCATCGCACGACACGACGCACGGTCTTCGTCGTGGATCGCGCGTGCTTCTGAGAGGAGTGCCTGGACGATCTTCCGCCCCGGCGTTCGTGCATTCAGCTCGCGCTCGGCGCGTCGCTTCATCCGATCGAGGGCCCAGAAGAGGTTCACCGCCGTCGGCCGCGACTTCGCCAGCGTGGCTCCGACCTCTTGCGCGACGCCGACCACGTTTGCGGCTTCCGTATCCGTCAATCCCTGCACGCCGAGCACGACGCCGTACGCCGCGGCGACGCCAATCGCGGGCGCGCCGCGAACAGCAAGCGTGCGGATCGCGCGCACCATCTCGTCGACGGTGCGCACCGCGAGATCGATGCGCTCCAACGGCAGGCGCGTCTGGTCCACGATCACGACGTGGCCGGGCAATTCACCGCTCCAGCGGACGGTTTCGACGATCGGTTTCATGCGTACTTCCGCGTGCCTTCCGGAACGCTGCCCGTCACGAGTTCACAGATCTCGAAGTAGCGCCGCGCGACGCGTTCGAGCACCGCCGGGTCGATGGTCGGCGGCGGCGGTTCCTTGTTCCAACCCGTCGTCTCGAGCCAATCGCGCAGGATCTGCTTGTCGTAGCTCGTGGGATTCGTACCCGGCTGCCACGAGGCCGCCGGCCAGAAACGCGAGCTGTCCGGCGTCAACACCTCGTCGATGAGAATCAACTGCCCGTCGCGCATCCCGAACTCGAACTTCGTGTCCCCGAGCAGGATTCCGTGCGGTTTCAGCACTTCGACGCCGCGCTGGTAGAGCGCGAGAGCGGCCGCGTGCGCCGCGGCGAACACGTCGGAGCCGACGCGCGCGCGCGCTTCCTCGTGCGTGATGGGCAAATCGTGCGCGGACTCCTTCGTCGTCGGCGTCAAGATCGGCGTCGGCAGACGCCCCGCATGGAGCAGGCCCTTCGGTAGCGAAACACCGCAAATCGAGGCCGTCTTCTGGTAGTCCTTCCAACCCGAACCCGCGACGTAACCGCGCACGACCCATTCGACCGGCGTCGGCGTGGCGCGCGCGACGATCT
>JAYTBY010000704.1:0-6217 GCA_043736755.1 Planctomycetota bacterium
AAGGGCGTGTACGAGCGGCAGACGAAGCTTCTGCACCTGTTCGAGAAGGTGCCGAGCGGGAAGTACGTCACGCCGACGGAGACGGCGGGCCTCGACGACCCGCTCGTGCGGGAAAAGCTCGGGGATCTCCTGTTCGAGCGCGTCAGGGGTGAGATCGAGATGGTCGAGGGCGCTGGCCATGCCTTCGACGCCGCCGCAGTTCTCGCCGGAAAACTGACGCCGGTCTTCTTCGGCTCGGGCGTGAACAACTTCGGCGTTCAGCTCTTGCTCGACAACTTCTTGAAGTACAGCGCGGCGCCGACGGCGCGGAAGAGCGGCGATCGCATCGTAGAGCCCGACGAGAACACGTTCTCGGCCTTCGTCTTCAAGATCCAAGCGAACATGGACCCGATGCACCGCGACCGCATCGCGTTCGCGCGCATCGTGTCGGGGCGTTTCGAGCGAGACATGGCCGTCGTTCACGCGCAGTCGAAGAAGAAGGTGCGCTTGTCGAGTGCGCACAAGTTGTTCGGCCGCGATCGTGAGACGATCGACGAAGCCGTTGCGGGCGACGTCATCGGCATCGTCGGCGGGATGGAGTACGGGATCGGCGACACATTGACCGAGGATCCGAAGATCACGTTCGCCGAGATCCCGCGGTTCTCTCCGGAGCGTTTCGCGCTGCTCCACAACCCGCAGACCTCGAAGTTCAAGCAGTTCCGCGAGGGCCTACGTCAACTGCTGCAAGAAGGCGTCGTGCAGGCCTACGAAATCGAGAACTCGGCCGCCAAGGTGCCGCTGCTCGCAGCGGTCGGCGAGCTGCAATTCGAGGTGCTCCAGTACCGCCTGCAGAGCGAATACAACGCGGAATCACGGCTGGAATCGAAGCCATGGACGATCTCTCGCTGGTGGCGCGTGAAGGCCGGCGAGGAGTCGAAGCCGATCACGTGGCCGACGGGATCGGCGCTCGCGGTCGATCCGGAGGGTGGCCGCATCCTGCTCGTCGAGGAGTCGTGGCAGCTCGACTACTTCCGCGAGCGGCACCCGCACATCGAGCTCGCGACGGAGCCGTTTCGGGGGCTGCTCGCCGTGAAGGTCGGCTGACGAAACGTCGCAGCGATCGACCCACAGTCTCGCGCCATGTGGCTGCCCCGCTTCGCGCCGCGTGAGGAATCTCGGAAGTCGTCGCTCAGCGCAGCGCGCCGAGCCTCTGGTCGACGCCTTGCGGCGCGCGTTCCGCGAGGTCGCGCAGTTGCGCCTGCCACTCCGCGCGGAAGTGACCTTGCAGCGCGAACACGTTGTCCAACTCGAGTGTGTCGCTCTTCACGTCGTACATCTCGAAACGATCGTCACCGGCCGTGTAGACGAGCTTGTACCTCTCGTCGCGGATCGCCAACACGGACGACGGAGCTTGCGGCGGATGAACCTCGGCCAAGAGTTGCCGCTGCCCATCGTGGAGGAGCGACAATCCCTCGGCGCGCGGCAGTGGATCTTCACCGAACATCTCGAGCACCGTGGGTACGAGATCGATGATGCGCACGACATCGAGACGCCGTTGGGCGAGTTCGCCGCGCGAATCGTCGTTCAGTACCGGCTTGATGACGAGAGGAACCCGCAATACGGAATCCGCGAGTCCTGCGCCGTGACCCAACTCGCCGTGCTCCCCCAAGTACTCGCCGTGCGGCGCTACGAGGACGATGCACGTGTGGTCGTACTGGCCGTTCTGCTCGAGCGCGGCGACGAGTTCGCCGATCGCACGATCGACGGCTTCGACCTCCAGCTTGTAGCGCGATCGCGCCTCAGCCAAGTCCGGTACGTCGTGAACGAAGGCGGAGAGCTCGATCTCGGCCTCGACGGGTCCGTACGCCTCGATCGTCGCACGGAACGACTTCGTGGCCTTGCCGTATGCGCCCTGAGTGACCGCGATGTCGAGCGGCTCGCCCCCGCGGAATGCTTCGACGTGCGTGACGACGAAGTCCTCGTCGCCGCGGAACTCGAGCACGTGCCTGCCCGGGCTGACATGGACCGTCCGTTTCCACGAACCGGGATCCGACGTTCCGAGTCGGTCGACCTGCTTGCCGTCGACGAGGACCCGCGCCGAACGATCCGCGGTGCCGTGTGACGCGTACGGCGCGGTGGGATCCGCGAACTGAACGAACGCGAACCAGGGCGTGTCGTGATTCGCTCGCTGGAGCATCGGCACGATCTCGGCGTTGACCTCGAGAGCTCGCGCAGCTTCGCGCGGATGCGTGCGGTCGAGATGGAACCCGCGGTCGAGACCCTGACCGGCTTCGCGTGCTCGAACTTCCGGTGAGGCGAAGACGCCGAACGTCTGCCAGCCAGCGCGAAGGAGGTGCTCCTGGAGCAGAGTCACGTCGGCTTCGATGGCTTGACCGTCGACACGCACGCGACTCGAGGAAGGGGTACGCCCCGAGAGCAGCGCCGCGTTGGCGGGCAGGGTGGCCGAGCTGTGCGCGAAGCACCACGCGAAGTCGACACCGGCCCCCGAGAGCCGCTGGATGTTCGGCGTCTTGGGCGCGCCCAGCGTCGGTCGCAGGGCGTCGAGTCGAAGCCCATTGACGGCGATGACGAGCAGGTTCTTCGGCGGGTCGGGCGTCAACCACGAACAACCGGGTGTGAGCACCGCGGCGGTGGCCGTGATGAAGGTGAGGACGAGCCAGGGACGGACGCGCACGATCGAATACCCCCGCGATCCGGAATGAACTTCTAGGCAGACGTTGGCTGCCCCTCCGCCAGTTCTTACCTTGTCGCAATTGGGGAGCGGGGGTCTTGAGGCGGGGTTCCGACTTCCGCGGACCAGGACCTGGGAGGGGCCAGGCCGGGCCGTCAGACTCTTCGCCCTCACCGAGGCACGAGAGACCCATGAAGCGCGCACATCCCCACTTCGACGACCGCGGAACCTTGGACTGGACGACGAGCTGGAGCGAAGCCCTCGCGACGGCGAAACGGGACAAGAAGCACGTCTTCGTCGAGCTGGGCCGCGAGGCCTGAGGCCAATGCCGCTCCCTCGTGCAGGGAGTCGTGCCGCGCCCCGACGTGGCGCCGTTGCTTCAGGCTCACTTCGTCGCGCTCGCTGCGGATGCAGACGACCCGGAGCGCGAAGTCGAGAAGCTCGCGATGAATCTCGAGGACGCGATGATGCTGCCCTTCGTCCTGTTCGCCGATGCGGACGGTAAGTTCGTCGACGGGTTCTCCGGAAACGTGAACCCAGCGCTCTTCGCTGCCACGTTGAAACGCATCTCAGGCGCTCCTTGAGCTACGACTTCCGAGACTCCGCTCGCAACACGCGCAGTTCGGAAGCCGCTCAGCACCTTGGGTTCTGGGCGCCAGCCCGCGCGATGAGCGTGCGGAAAAATCGAGCCTACACGCTCTAGAGACACCATCTGCGCCGCTTCCGAGGCGCGTCGCCCGTGATTTCTTCACACGCTCCGATTCACTCGCTCGGATCCACGAGAACCATGACCCATCGCATTCAACGCGCGCTCATCAGCGTCTCGGACAAGACCGGTGTCGAGAACTTCGCGCGCCAGTTGTCGCAGCTCGGCGTCGAGATCCTGTCGACAGGCGGAACGTACGCGGCGCTCAGGAAGGGTGGCGTGGCCGTGCGCGAAGTCAGCGATCACACGGGTTCGCCGGAGATGATGGACGGCCGCGTCAAGACGCTGCATCCGAAGATCCACGGCGGAATCCTCGCGTTGCGCGACGACGCGCGGCACACCGGTGCGATGGCGGAGCACGGGATCGCACCCATCGATCTCGTGATCGTGAACCTCTATCCGTTCGAGGCCACGATCGCCAAATCCGGCGTGTCGCGTGCTGAAGCGATCGAAAACATCGACATCGGCGGGCCGTCGATGGTTCGCTCGGCGGCGAAGAACCATCGTTTCGTCGGGATCGTCACGGATCCGGGGGATTACGGCCGAGTTCTCGACGAAATGACGAAGGGCGGGGGGGCGCTGACCGACGCGTTCCGTCGCGAACTGGCCGCCAAGGCCTTTGCGCTGACGGCGCGCTACGACGCGGCGATCGCGGCGTGGATGCACGAGCAGGAACTCGCCTCGAGTGCGACCACATCGCGCTTCCCACAGAGCTTCGCGATGGCGGGGACGAAAGTCGCGGACCTGCGCTACGGCGAGAACCCGCACCAGCTGGCAGCGTTCTACGCGTTGGGTGGAGCGCGCGAGGCGTCTTTGGCGTCGGCCGCGGTCCTGAACGGGAAGCAGCTCTCCTACAACAACCTCGTCGACCTCGACGCTGCGCTGGCACTGGCGCGCGAGTTCACCGAGGCGTTCGTCGCTGTGTGCAAGCACAACAACCCGTGCGGCGCGGCGTCGGCCGAGACGATCGCGGCGGCACTCGAGGCCGCCTGGGAAGGCGACCCTGTGTCCGCGTTCGGATCCGTGCTGTCGTTCACGCGCACGGTCGACCTCGCCAGCGCTGAGTTCCTCGTGTCCGGCAACCGTTTCGTCGAAGCGATCGTCGCGCCCGGCTTCGACGACGACGCGTTCCGACTGCTCGTCGACAAGCCGAAGTGGGGGAAGAACGTGCGCTTGCTCGCTACCCTCGACCTCGGTCGTCCGCGCGATGCTCGCGAGCTCGAAGTGAAGAAGTTGGTCGGCGGGTTCCTGCTGCAAGAGCGCGATCTCGCAGCCGCCAGTGAGGGCGACTGCAAGGTGGTGACGCGTCGCAAGCCGACTCCGGAACAGCTCGCCGGCCTGCTCTTCGCCGAACGCGTCGCGAAGCACGTCAAGTCGAACGCGATCGTGATCGCGAAGGGCACCCAGGTGCTCGGTGTTGGCGCCGGTCAGATGTCGCGCGTCGATTCCGTGCACATGGCGGTGCGCAAGAGCGGCCCGCGCGTTGCTGGCGCCGTTCTCGTCTCCGACGCGTTCTTCCCTTTCGCCGACGGCCCCGAACTCGCGATCCAGGCCGGAATCAGCGCATTCCTGCAACCTGGCGGCTCGCTGCGGGACGCCGAGGTGATCGCGGCCTGCGACCAACACGGTGCCGCGATGGTGTTCACGGGCGCCCGGCACTTCCGTCACTGATCCTGAACTGAGCGGGAAACGCCAGATCGCGTACAAAGACGCTTGGCCCTCTTCTCCGCGACCCGCCGCGGCGAACGCCAACTCGTCACGCTCCAAACCGGAGGCTCCCTCGTGCTGAAGAAGCTCCTGACCGCGCTCGGCATCCTCATCCTCGTGTTCGTCGTCGTCGGCGCGCTCCTTCCGCGCGAGTTCAAGGTCGTGCGCACCGTCGTCGTGAAAGCCGAGCCGGCGAAGATCCACCCGCTCGTCGGCGACCTGAAGCGCTGGGACGAATGGGCGCCGTGGAAGGAAAGCGATCCCACGGTTGTCACGACTTTGGGCGAGACGACGGCCGGTGTCGGCGCGAGCCAGACCTGGACCGGGAAGGATGGTGCAGGCCGACTGCGATTCACGAAGTGCGATCCGGCCACTGGCATCGCCTACGACATGGCGTTCATCGATGGGGAGCGCGAGATGCCTTCGAAGAGTTGGATGACGTATCTCCCCTCCGCCGGCGGCACGCAGGTCGAGTGGGGCATCGAAGGCTCGATGGACGTGCCCGTCATCGGCGGCTATCTCGCACAGATGTCCGGCCTGATGATCGGGGGCATGTTCGAGTCGGGACTCGGCAAGCTGAAGGCGCGAGCCGAAGGATCTTGACGAGGCTTCCCTTCTCGTCGGATCGCTTTCGGTCCAGTACGTTCAGAACCTGAACGTGAGGCCAACGGCCGGTCCACTCGTGACGACGTCGTAGCGGAACTCGTCGGAGCCGCCGCCGTCCTCGTAGTCGACGTCGATGTAGCGGTAGCCGACATTCAACGCCAGGCTTTCGGAGAACTGCCAGTCCACGCGTGCGACTGCCTGCCAGCTGAACTCCGAGCCGACACCGAATCCGCCGATATCGCCGCGTAAAACGAACGTCCAGGCATCGCTGATCGGCTGGATGTAGCGCGCTCCGACGAGCGGATCGACCCAAGCTTGGTCGCCCTGGGCCGACTGGCCCGGGCCCGGCCCGGTCACATCGAGTTCGGCGTCGAGACTCCAGAGTCGCGCGCCGACGAAGGCTTCGAAACGAGGACTGATACGCATGCCGACGTCGGCCTCGAGCACGAACTCATCGAAGTCGGCGTCCGCGCTGACACCGCCCTCCGTGCGACGGGCACCCAGGCCCATGTAAATGGCGTCGACGG
>JAYTBY010000705.1:0-2860 GCA_043736755.1 Planctomycetota bacterium
GCAGCCGGTTAGCCAAGCAGTTCGCCCGCGCCTTTGGCGACCGCACGAGCTTTACCTATTACTCGCCGGGCGCCGAGCGCATCCCCGAGGCTGTTTCCGCGCCGATCAAGAACAGGTCGCACACCATCGAGACCACGCTCGACCTGAAAGGCGCCGAAGAAGGCGTCATCGTCGCGTGCGGCGGTGTGAACGGCGGCTACACCCTGTTCATCGCCGACGGCAAGCTGCACTACGACTACAACTTCGTTAACACCAAGCGATACGAGGTCGTGTCGCCCGCGCTGCCGAAGGGCAAGGTGGACCTCAAGTTCAACTTCATCAAAACCGGCATGTTCAAAGGCACCGGCGAGCTGTATGTGAACGGCAAAAAAGTGGCGGAGACCGTCATGGATCAGACCACTCCGGGCACCTTCTCGCTCAGCGAGAGCTTCGATGTCGGCGTGGACAATGGAACGCCGGTCTCGCACAACTACAAAGTGAAGGAACACTTCCCATTCACCGGCACGATCGACAAGGTGATGATCACGCTCACCTCGCCAGAGGCTGACAAGATCAAGTAGCCGGAACTGAAGTCCGGCTTCGAATGCGCAGAACGCGTCCGCCCCGCCCTGAACCTAGGGCGGGACGGACGCGGCTCGTTGGTGGGGAGGCTCGCGATCGCGCGCTCACGTGGGGGGCGTCACGGAACGTTCGCGAGCACGCTCCGTCATGCCGCAGCCAAGACGAGCTGTTCCTCGGTGGGCGTGTGGGAACCCGCGATCGCGTCGCGCTTCGCAAGGCCTGGCGCGAGGAGAGAACCCGCGCTCGAACTGTCCGGGACCGCTCACTAGGATCCGAGCCTTGGTCGCGACCCGCATCGTCCGTGAATCAGGCCTAGCCGCGCTCCTTGCGCTCGCGACGTGCAGCTGCTCCATCGAGCGCTATGCGACCGGCAAGGTGGCCGACGCGCTATCGGCCCAAGGCGGCACTTTTGCGTCGGACGAGGACCTCGAGCTCGTCCGCGAGGCATCGCCGTTCGGATTGAAGTTGATGGAGAACGTGCTGGAGTCCCAACCGGACCACCAGGAGCTCCTCACTGCGCTCGCGCGCAGCTTCACGCAGTACGCGTACGCCTTCGTGGCCCTCGACGGGGACATCGCGGAGTCCGCGAGCCTCGAGCGTGCCGAGGTGTTGCGCACGCGCGCGCGCAAGTTGTTCCTACGCGCGCGTGAGTACGGACTACGCGCGCTGGACGTCTGCCAGCCCGGGTTCCGCACGACGCTCGTACGCGATCCTGCCGCAGCGTGCGCGACGCTTCGCCGACCGGAGATGGACGCGTTGTACTGGACAGCAGCGGCCTGGGGCGCCTCGCTCGCCTTGTCCAAGGACAGACCCGAAGCGGTGGCCGATCAACCGGTGCTCGAAGCTCTCTTCGATCGAGCGCTGATCGTCGACGAGAGCTACGGGGACGGTGCACTGCGCTCGGTCCTGATCTCCTACGAACCGTCACGCATCGGCGGTGAACGCGGCGCGGCCGCGCGCGCCCGCCAGCACTTTGCGCGTGCGGTGGAGCTGTCGCGCGGGCAATCCGCCGGACCCTATGTTGCGCTGGCCGAGGTCGTCTCGATCGCGGCGCAAGATCGGTCCGAGTTCCTGCGCCTGCTCGGCATGGCGCTCGCGATCGACGTCGACGTCGTGCCCGAGCGCCGCGTCGAGAACGAAGTCCAACAACGACGTGCGCGCTGGCTCTTGTCGCGCGTCGACGAACTGTTCCTCGAATGAGCTCGTGAGGTTCGCTGACATGATCGCCGGAGTATTTCTCGCAACCGTGATCTTCGCTGCGCTCTCGAGTTCGCAGTCGGCCGCTGCCCCGCTGGCGTTCGAACCCGTCCTCGCCGATCGCAAAGCGGTCAAGCTCGGGACGCTCGTCCCGAAGGGGTCGAGCTATCACAAGTCGCTCCTCGCACTGGGCGAGGCTTGGAAAACCGGCCCCGACGGCGGCATTCCGGTCACGATCTATCCCGACGGCACGATGGGCGGCGAAGCCGACATGGTGCGGCGGATGCGCGCGGGCCAACTGCAAGCCGCGTTGATCAGCGTGAGCGGTCTGCGCGAGATCGACCCGTCCGTCACCGCGTTGCAGAACTTGCCCATGGTCTTCGACGATCTCGACGAGGCTGCGGCGGTGCGCGACGCGCTGCTCCCGCGGCTCGAGGGAAAGCTCGCCGACAAGGGCTTCGTGTCGCTCTTCTTCGGCGACGTCGGCTGGGTGCGCTTCTTCACGAAGGATCCGGTGCGCACGCCTGACGACATGAAGCGCGTGAAGTTCTTCACCTGGTCGGGCTCGACCGACCAGGCCGACTTCATGAAGTCGATGGGCTGGAACCCGGTGCTGCTCGAGACCGCGGACATCTTGCCTGGATTGCAGACGGGCTTGATCAACGGTGCGCCGGTCGTGCCGTACTTTGCGCTAAAAGGTCAGTTTTTCGGCGTAGCGAAGCACATGTTGGAGATCGACTGGGCACCGCTGGTCGGCGCGCTCGTCGTCACGAAGAAGGCCTGGGACGATCTGCCCGAGCCACTGCGCGAGCATTGCCGCGCGGTCGCCGCGAAGACCGGTGCGAAGATCACCGACGACAGCCGTCGTGAGAACGACGAAGCGACCGAGGCGATGAAGAAGCGCGGCCTCGTCGTGCAGCCGATGACGCCCGAGCTGAAGAGCGCGTGGCGCGCGTTCCTCGAGCCGATCTGGCCGAAACTGCGCGGCCTCGACGTGCCCGCGGACCTCTTCGACGAGGTCATGCGCCTCCTCGCCGAGCGTCGCGCGGCCAAGCGATGAGCGCTTCGGCGCCGGTGGCGGACCAACGGCCATTCGTCGCGC
>JAYTBY010000706.1:0-2858 GCA_043736755.1 Planctomycetota bacterium
TTCGAGCTGGGCGCGGACGACTACATCAAGAAGCCGTTCTCGCCGCGCGAGCTGGTCGCGCGCGTCGAAGCGCAGTTCCGCCGGCGCGAGCTGGAGACGACGCCGCCGCCGCAGCTCGATCTGCCGGGCGGGATCAAGGTCGATCTGCACCGTCTCGAGGTGCACCGCGACGGCCAGGTGCTGCAGTTGACGCCGCGCGAGGGCGACATCCTCGAGTACCTGATCCGCAACCGTCACCGCGTCGTGACGCGCGACGATCTCCTCCTCGACGTGTGGCACTACAAGAGCGCGAACGTCGAGACGCGCACCGTCGACATCCACATCGTGGGCTTGCGGCGCAAGGTCGAACCCAATGCGGCCGAACCCACGCTGATCCAGACGGTCCGCGGCAAGGGTTACCGCTGGTACTCGTGAACCCGGCTCCGGATCCGCGCGCTGGCGGACCGGACTCGGCCAGCGCGCCACCGCGGGAAGCGCGCCCGGCGGCGAGTCAGCCGCCGGGGGAAGCGACCGCGATCCTCACGCGCGCAGTGGCCGAGCGCTTGCGCATGCGGCCGTATCGTGGGCCTCTCCGCGGCAGTCGACGTGTTGCACTCGGGCTCTACGTCCTCCTGCTTGTGCTGCCCACGGTGGTTCTCGGAGGCCTGCTGTGGAACCAACTCCAGCGCGATCACGAGGCTCTGCTCGCATCGGTCCCGGGCGACGCGTCACACGCTACGCGGCGGTTGCAGGAGGCGCTCGTCCAGCGTGTCGAAGAACTCGTGCGACGCGAGGACGAGAGGCCGTTCTTCGAGTACCGCACTTCTTTCTTCCCGCCGGGGACCATCGGTGCCGACCTGGCCTTTGTGCCGTCACCGCTCGCCGACGGGCCGACACCGGCGCCCATCCTCGGTTGGTTTTCGTATCGAGCAGAGGACGACACGCGCGGCGGCCCTCTCGAGGTGCTTCTCGGATCGAGCGCGCGCGAAGCCGGTGCGCCGCTGCAGAGCCGCACCTTGCGTGCATCGGCCGCAGAGCTGCGCAAGCGCGTGGAACGCGAGAACGTCGTGTTCCGGATCCTCTTCGACGGCGCTCCGAGGCAGGAGCACTACGCGGTCCCGGTCGTCGCGATCAACCTCTCGGACGAGGAGGACATCGACTGCCTACGCGAAGAACTTCCGGCCCTGCGCGGGTTGCAGAACCAGTCCCAACCCATGTCCGTCACGCCGTTCCGACTGCGATTCTGGCGCGAGAGCGACGGGACGCCGCGACTCGCCGCGACGCGTAGCGTGCGCATCCGGTCCGATGCGCAACGTCTGGCGATGCCCTCGTGCTTCGCAGTCTTCGGCCGCGGGGTAGTCCTACGGCAAGGATTCTTCCTCGACCCGGATTGGGTCTTCCGCGCCATGCCGGCCAGCATCGCGGAGACCGTGCTCGGCTCCACGCAGCGATTCGTACCGAGCGGCAGCGCCCCGCCCGAGTACGACGCCGACGTTTTCGCGATCCAACCGCTTAAGGCACTCGAGGTCGAGGCTCCGCGCGAAGACGTCGAGAATTTCGGCGTGCTGCACGTGGCCGTCGACGTACGGCATCTCGAAGCTGTTTTCCGCACGCAAACCGTCCGCTTGCTCGGCGTCGCCGCGATGCTCGTCGTCTCGTTGGCGACCGGACTCGTACTGCTCTTCCGCAGCGTGACTCGCGACCTCGACTCAGCGCGTCGGACGGAGAACTTCGTTTCCGCTGTGACGCACGAACTGCGTACTCCGGTCGCAGCGATCAAGCTCTACGGCGAGATGCTCGACGCGGGCTGGGTCGATTCCGAGGAACGCCGGCTCGAGTACTACCGGCGCATCGTGCGCGAGACCTCGCGCCTCGAGACGCTCGTCGAGCGCGTGCTCGAGAAGGGGCAACTGACGCGCCGGGAAGTGCGCCCCGAACCGGGCGACGTGAACTCGATCATCGAAGGGCTGGCTCCGTCGCTGCTCTCCCTCGCGCCGGAGGGAGTCACGGATCTGCGCCTCGAATTGGCCGAGGATCTGCCGCTCGCAAACGTCGTGCACGAGGGCATCCGGTCGATCGTGACGAACCTGGTCGAGAACGCGCGCAAGTACGCGCCTGTCGCGGCGGGCGGCGAACCGATCCTCGTGCGCACGCAGCGCGACGGCTCCACGATTCTCCTCGAGGTCCTCGATCGCGGGCCGGGCATTCCGCCCTCGGAACGTGGACGGATCTTCGAGGCCTTCTACCGCATGGGCGACGAACGCACACGCACGGCGCGCGGAACGGGTCTCGGCCTGCACCTCGTCGCGTTGCACGTCGACGCCATGGGCGGGACGATCGAAGTGCGCGGTCGACCCGGCGGCGGCACGTGGTTCAGGATCGCGCTGAAGCCGGCGCCAAGCGATTGAGTCGGTAGTTCGACCATCCGCGCCCACTCAGCATCCACACCGCGGTTCGCATGACGATGCTGACGTCGAGCGCGAACGACATCGAGCGCAGATACTCGCGGTTGATCACGAGCTTCTCGCCGTAGGCCGTCGCGTCGTTGCCGGTGTAGCCCTGGGTGATCTGTGCCAATCCGGTCAGGCCGGGCCGGATCGCGAGGCGCTCGGTGAAACCGGGTACGTGCTCCGCAGCCCACACCTCGACCTCGATCATTTCCGGACGCGGCCCGATCAGGCTCATGTCGCCCTTGAGGACGTTCACGAGTTGCGGAAGCTCATCGAGGTGCGAACTGCGCAGGAAGCGGCCGAAGCGCGTCACGCGCAAGCCGTCCTCGCCCGAACCCCACGAGTCATGGCTCGAACGTCGCGCTTCGCGCATCGTGCGAAACTTCCAGATCGAGAAGACTCGGCCGCGGTAGCCGATGCGTTGCTGCA
>JAYTBY010000707.1:0-2857 GCA_043736755.1 Planctomycetota bacterium
ACCCGCTATGGACAGCGCGATCGCCGACGCGATGAGGCACACCGTGATCGGGACCTGGATCGCGCGGACGCGACTGGTGCTCGTCGGGGACGAAGCGCGGGGGGCGACGCTCATCGTGAGCCGACGACTCTAGAGCAGGATCCGCGTGAAAGCCACGCGCCGGATGCGTGGTGCATCCGGCGCGCCGTGCCACCCCGGTTGGGCGTGCGCATCAATGCGCCGGTTGCGGCTCGGCCTCGCGCCTCTCCGTGCGCCGTGGCGACACCCAGAACTTCTCGCCCGAGTTGTCGACAACCGCCGTGTCACCCCGAGCGATCCGCCCACCGAGGATCGCGTCGGCCAGTGCGTTCTGCACGTGGCGTTGGATCACGCGCTTCAGCGGGCGCGCGCCGTACTCGTCGCTCCAACCTTGGCGCGCGAGCTCGTCCTTCGCGGCGTCGGTCACTTCGAGGCCGATCTCCTGCTCGCCGAGGTGACCAGCGAGCCGTGCGATCTGCACGTCCACGATGCGACGAATCTGATCCTTCGTGAGCGCTTGGAAGACGAGGACTTCGTCGAGGCGGTTCAAGAACTCGGGGCGGAAGAAGTCCTTCACCTGAGCTTCGTCACGCAGGTTGCTCGTCATCAGGACGAGCGTTTGCGTGAAGTCGACCGTGCGACCTTGGCCGTCGGTCAAGCGACCGTCGTCGAGGATCTGCAGCAGGATGTCGAAGACGTCCATGTGCGCCTTCTCGACCTCGTCGAAGAGAACGACCGCGTGCGGCTTGCGACGCACGGCTTCGGTCAACGCGCCGCCTTCGTCGTAGCCGACGTATCCGGGCGGAGCGCCGATCAGGCGCGCGACGGCGTGCTTCTCCATGTACTCGCTCATGTCGACGCGCACGAGGTTCTGTTCGTCGTCGAACAGGAACTCGGCGAGCGCCTTGGCGAGTTCCGTCTTGCCGACGCCGGTCGGTCCGAGGAGGAGGAAGCTGCCCAACGGACGCGTGGTTTCCTGCAAGCCTGCGCGCGCGCGGCGCACGGCCTGCGCGATCGCTTCGACTGCGTGCGTCTGGCCGATGACGCGCTCGCCGATGCGCTTTTCCATCGAGAGCAGCTTCTCGCGCTCGGTCTCGAGCAAACGCGTCGCCGGAATGCCGGTCCAACGACTGATGACCTGCGCGATCATCTCCGCGTCCACGGCTTCCGGGAGCAGTGCGCCGTTTTCCTGCACGATCGCGAGCTTCGCGACGTTCGCGTCGAGGTCTTTTTGAGTCGTCGGGATCTCGCCGTAGCGGATTTCCGCGACGCGTTGCAGTGCGCCCTCGCGCTCCTTCTTCGTGGCCTCGTCACGCAGTGCTTCGAGCCGCATCTTCCCGGCACGGATCGACGTGATCAGGCCCTTCTCGCTCGACCAGCGCGCGCGCAGGCCGGACGAAGTTTCTTGAAGGTCGGCGAGCTCTTTCGCGATCCGAGTGACACGCTTCTTCGAGTCGGCATCGTCTTCCTTCGCGAGCGCCGAACGCTCGATCTCGAGCTGGCGCACCTTGCGCTCGACGCTGTCGAGCTCTGGCGGCAGCGAATCGATCGCCGTGCGCAGTTGTGCCGCAGCTTCGTCGATGCAGTCGATGGCCTTGTCGGGCATGAAGCGATCCGACACGTGACGATCCGCGAGTCGCGCGGCCGCGATGACCGCTTCATCGAGGATGCGCACGCCGTGGTGGACTTCGTAGCGCTCCTTCAGGCCGCGCAGAATCGCGATCGTGTCGTCCACGCTCGGTTCACCGACCAGAACAGGCATGAAACGCCGCTCGAGCGCGGCGTCCTTCTCGATGTGCTTGCGATACTCGTCGAGCGTCGTGGCGCCGATGCAGTGGAGTTCGCCCCGCGCCAACGCGGGCTTCAGCATGTTCGCCGCGTCGACCGCGCCCTCGGCACCGCCCGCACCGACGATCGTGTGCAACTCGTCGATGAACAGGATCACTTGGCCCTGCGCCTCGGCGACTTCCTTCAACACGGACTTCAGGCGCTCCTCGAACTCGCCGCGGTACTTCGCGCCAGCGAGCAGCGAGCCGATGTCGAGCGACAGCACGCGCTTCTCCTTCAAGCCCTCGGGCACATCACCCGCGACGATGCGATTCGCGAGGCCCTCGGCGATCGCTGTTTTTCCGACACCCGGCTCGCCGATCAGCACGGGGTTGTTCTTGCGGCGTCGCGAGAGAACTTGGATGACACGACGGATCTCCGTGTCGCGGCCAATGACCGGATCGAGCTTGCCCGCTGCCGCTTCGGCCGTGAGGTCGCGCGTGTACTTCTTCAGCGTCTCGAAGGAAGCCTCGGGGTCCTGCGTCTCGACCTTCCGGCCCTTGCGCACCTCTTGGAGCGCCGCCTCGATCCGCGCCGGCGATGCCCCGCGCGCGGCGAGGAGTCCCGCGACCTCGGGCCCACCCTTCTTCGCGAGCGCGAGCACGAGGTGCTCGGTCGACGTGTACGCATCGCCCATCTTCTTCGCGGCCACGTTCGCGTCCTGCAGGACTTCGGCGAGCGCCCGCGACATCGCGATCTGGCCACCGCTTTGACGCGGGAGCTTTGCGAGTCCGCGCTCGAGCTCGGCCGCGAGCACGCGCGGATCGCTGTCGAGCTTTTGCAGAATAGCCGCCGTCACACCTTCGGGTTCGGCGAGGAGCGCGACCGCGAGGTGCGCCGGCGTCAGCTCGGGATGGCCCGCGGCGAGTGCCGATTGTTGGGCATGGCTGAGGGCTTCCTGGGACTTGCGCGTGAGTTGGTCTTGCATGGGGATGTTGGGGCGATGCAAGCCATGTGCCTCGCCAGGTAGGGCGCGAAGTGCCCGGCAGGCGGCTCGCGTTCATGCAATCAG
>JAYTBY010000708.1:0-2847 GCA_043736755.1 Planctomycetota bacterium
GCTTCGCGCGCGACGACGACCGCGCCCGAGATGTCGTAGGGCTTGCTCGTCTGCGTCGCCCGTCCGCGAACGCGCGCCAAGTGCTCACGCAGATCCGCGATCATGCGGTACTTCCCCAACGAGAGCAGCGCGAGCTGACCGCCGTTGCTGATGTACTGATCGTCGTAGCAGTTGCGCACTTCTGCGCCTTCGTGCTGCGCGAGGCGCGCGAAGAATGCCGATTCCACGCGCGCGATCGCGGGCCGCAGATCGGCCATGTAGCGGAAGAACGGGAAGTAGCCGTGGTCGGCGCGCGCGTCGTCATCCGCATGGAGTGCGCGCTCGCCGAACGCTCGCCCCGTCACCAACTCGATCTCACGCGTGCGCGCCCCACGCCCGGCGCAGGCGAACAGTTCGCGTGCGATTCGGCCGCGCGAATCGGGGATCTCCGTCAGCACGCCGAGGACGACGTCGCGCTGTCGCGGCGCATCCGCGCCCGGCCCGCAGGCTCCGATCACCGTCCAGGCGCTGCGCACGTCGGCCATCAGGTTGCGAGTGCCGTCGATCGGATCCACGACGATCCGCGGGCCGCCGTGATCGAAGCCCGGCAAGACGCACGTTCCACCGCGCCCATCGGGACCAAGGTGACGCCAGCCCGCGTCCTCGGTGAGAAGCGACACGGGCTCGAAGCGAGCGAGTTCCTCGAGCCAGTCGGAGAGGACGATTTCGGTCGGGAGATCGATGCCGTAGGTGACATCGCCCACGCCCTCGGCATGGGGACGCATCAGGTCGTCGAGCGTTCCGTTCTCGATCGCAGCGAGCAGTGCTCCGCGCGCCGCCGTGCGGATACGCGCGGCAAGGTCCTGGAGCCGCGGCATCCAGGCGCGATCGAAGCGTTCTGTGGACTCGATCGGAGCAGGATTCATGACGGGCTCGCGCGGTGCATTCAGGGCTGGTCGAGCCTACACTTCCGGCCCGTTATCCAAGAGTCCGGTACCACGATCACCATGAGCGCAGTCCGCGAAGTCGTCATCATCGGTTCCGGCCCGGCCGGCTATACCGCCGCCATCTATGCCGCGCGTGCGAACCTCTCGCCGCTGCTCTTCCAAGGCATGCAGCCCGGCGGGCAGCTCACGATCACGACCGACGTCGAGAACTACCCCGGGTATCCGGACGGCGTGATGGGCCCGAAGATGATGGAGGACTTCCAGAAGCAGGCCGAGCGCTTCGGCACGGAGATCCGGTTCGAGCAGATCATCGACATCGACGTGTCGAAGCGTCCCTTCACGTTGAAGACGGACTTCGATTCCGTGCAGGCCCGCGCTGTGATCATCGCGACGGGCGCGAGCGCGAAATTCCTCGGTCTGCCCGCGGAAATGGAACTCATGGGGCACGGCGTGTCGGCCTGCGCGACGTGCGACGGCGCCTTCTTCAAGCAGAAGCACGTGCTCATCGTCGGCGGCGGCGACACGGCCATGGAGGAGGCGAACTTCCTGACCCGCCATGCGGCGCGCGTCACCGTCGTCCACCGTCGACAGGAATTCCGCGCCAGCAAGATCATGCTCGACCGCGCCCGCGCGAACCCGAAGATCGACTGGATGCTGAACAAGGGCGTGTTGGACATCCTGTCGCAGCCCGACAAGAAGAAGGTACGCGCCGTGGTCCTCGAGGACACGCTGACGAAGGAGCGGACGGAGCAGCCCGCCGACGGCGTGTTCATCGCGATCGGCCACCAGCCGAACTCGTCGCTCTTCCAGGGCAAGCTCGCGATGGACGAGACGGGGTACATCACGGTTCGAAGCGGCTCGACCTACACGAGCGTCGAAGGCGTCTTCGCGTGCGGCGACGTCATGGACAAGGTCTATCGTCAGGCGGTCTGGGCCGCGGGCACCGGCTGTCAAGCCGCGATCGATGCCGAGCGATGGCTCGAATCGCAGGGGCACTGATCGGGTCGACGGCGCCAGCGGCCGCGCGGGATCGACACACCGCGAGGCTTGCGCTCGCCGAGGTTCAGCGCGTGCGTAGCGCCGCGAGCACGTGCTCGTGCACGAGTCCATTCGTGCCGATCGCGTTGCCCGTCTCGATGGAGGGAGTCCCGTTCCAGCACGTGAAACGACCGCCCGCTTCCTCGAGCAAGACCTTGAACGGCGCGAGGTCCCACGTCTTCACGCCCGCTTCGAGCCACGCCTCCGCACGCCCATCGAGCACCATCGTCGGCGCCGCTGGATCGCCGAAACTGCGCGTCGAAGCGGATGAAGTGATCAAGTTCGCGACGGCGCGACCCTCAGGGCTAGCGAGCATGCGCCGCAATTCACCGAGCGAAAGCGTCGAGTCCTTCCACGCCGCGATAGAGGACACCGCGAGCTTCGTCCCGTCGCGGTACGCCCCAAGTCCGCGCGCGCCCCAGTAGTGCTTGCCCAGCGCGGGCATCGCGCAGGCACCGACGACGACCTCCCCTTCGTGCTCGAGCGCGATGAGCGGGCCCCAGAACGATCCTCCGCGCGCGAACCCACGCGTGCCGTCGAGCGGATCGACGATCCAGCGTGTCCGCGTGCTACCCGCGTGCGCGCCCGTCTCCTCGGCCAGGATCGCGTGGTCGGGGAACGCAGCGCGAATCGTCGCGAGGATCGCGTCCTCAGCCGCGCGATCGGCCGCGGTGACCGGCGTCTCGTCGGACTTCGTCTCGACCAGGACCCCGTGCTCGAAGTAGGGGAGCGAGACGCGGGACGCCGCCTCGACCGCGCGCCGAGCGACATCGAGTGCGTGGGGGAGGTCGAGCTGATGCATCGCCGAATTGGAGCACAACCGTCACGCGCCAGCGCCAGGAGGTGGCCCGGGAATCACGTGCGGCCACTCCGAGGCCGGCTC
>JAYTBY010000709.1:0-2841 GCA_043736755.1 Planctomycetota bacterium
TCGGTGCGGAAGCCTCCATCTCCGTGCGCGGCGCGGTGGCGAGTCCGGGCACACGCACCTACCAGATCTGGTACCGCAACTCGGCGACCTTCTGTCAGCCCGAGACGTTCAATCTCTCGAATGGAGTCAGCGTGACTTGGGCGTCCTGAGCGGCCCCGCGCGGTGCAGGCTGACGCGCCGTCGCGTATCGTGGCGCGCTTCATGATCGCCCTCTCGAACGTCTCGAAGCACTACGGCCGCCAACTCCTCCTCGTCGAGGCGTCGCTCCAACTCGACCCCGGTGAAAAGGTCGGACTCGTCGGCCCCAATGGATCGGGGAAGAGCACGCTCTTCCGCATGATCGCCGGCGAAGAAGACCCGGACGACGGCCAGATCTCGGTCCCGAAGAATCTGCGCATCGGCTGGTTCAAGCAGGATGCGGCCGACGTCTCGGGGCGATCCGTCCTCGACGAGGCGATCGCTGGATCCGGGCGCGCGGGTGCGCTGCATCACGAGCTGATGGAGCTCGAGCACGCGCTCGCGGACCCGGATCGCGCCGATGAGATGGACACGATCCTCGAACGCTTCGGCGCCGTGCAGGAGGAGTACCAAGCTCTGGGTGGCTACGAGCTCGAAGCGCGCGCGCGCACCGTGCTCGACGGACTTGGGTTCCGACCCGAACAAGTCGACGCCGACGTCGGGGCACTTTCGGGCGGATGGAAGATGCGCGTCGCGATGGCGAAAGTGCTGATCGGCGCGGCCGACGTGCTGCTCCTCGACGAGCCCACGAACCACCTCGACATCGAGTCGATCCTGTGGCTCGAGCACTACTTGAGGGACAGCCAAGCGGCGATCCTCATGACGTGTCACGACCGCGACTTCATGAATCGAGTCGTGACGCGCCTCGTCGACATCGACGAGGGCGAGCTCATCTCCTACACCGGAAACTACGAGTACTACGAGCGTGAGCGTGCGGTCCGCGCCACGCGCGACGAAGCGGCGTACGCTCGTCAACAGAAGATGCTGGAGAAGGAGGAGCGCTTCATCGCGCGCTTCGAGAAGCACGCCGCGAAGGCCGCGCAAGTGCAATCGCGAGTGAAGAAGCTCGACAAGATCGAGAAGCTCGAACCGCCGAAGAAACGGATCCTTGTGCCGTTCGAGTTCCGCTCGCCGCCGCGGTCGGGCAACGACGTAGCGACGTTGGCTTCAGTGTCGAAGAAGTACGGCGATCGCGTGCTCTACGAGCGCTTCGATTTCGAGATCAAGCGCCAGGAGCGCTGGTGCGTCATGGGCGTCAACGGCGCGGGCAAGACGACTTTGCTGAAGATGGTCGCCGGAATCCTGGCGGCTGATTCCGGCGAGGTGCGCCTCGGCGCGAGCCTGAAACTGGGCTATTTCTCGCAGTCGGCGCTGGAGATCCTAGATCCTAAGAAAACCGTGTGGGAGGACATCGACGGTCGCTTCCCGCTCGCATCGATCGCCACGAAGCGCAATCTCCTGGGCGCGTTCCAGTTCGGCGAGGACGACATCACGAAGCGCGTGTCGATGCTGTCGGGAGGCGAACGATCACGCCTCGTGCTGGCACAGATGCTCTTCGATCCGCCGAATTTCTTGGTTCTCGACGAGCCGACCAACCACCTCGACATGGCGACGAAGGAGATGCTCGTGCAGACACTGCACGAGTTCGAGGGCACGATGCTCTTCGTGTCGCACGACCGCACCTTCCTGAAGGGACTCGCGACGCGCGTGCTCGATCTGTCGGGGAACGGTGGACGGTCGCCCCTCGTGTTCCACAGTTCGTATGCGGAGTGGGTCGCGCGGACGGGGCATGAGGCGCCGGGTGTGCACGCCTAGTTGGACGGGCCGGTCCGACGCGCGCTCGGATCCCGCCGTAGTCGGTAGGTCGTACGGTGCCGAGAACGACCGACTACGGCAGACGGGCCCCCTCGGGCGTCTCCGAGATCCACACCGTCATATCGCCGGCCCCGCGGTTGTCCCACATCCAGTAGGGAATGGCCGTCAGCGTCGCGACCTTCGTTTCCGGCGCGCTCGCCGTGCCGCCGACGACGCGCTTCGACCGCGCACGGATCACGCGCGTGCCGCCCAGGATCGTGCCGACGTTCTCGACTTTCAGCTCCATGTCGGTCGTGAGCACCATCGAACGCGCCGCGCCCGCGTGATCGACGCCCTCGAGGCAGTACACGAGAGGACCACGCATCAGAGCGACGCGCCCCCGATCGGCTTCGACCCGCTCGTCGGCCTTCACGCGTCGCACCGGCGCGAGGAAGTGAATCAGGAAACCGTCGGTCGTTTCGTAGCCGCGCTCGAACGGCACCCAGCCACCGGAGTGCTCGTTGTCGTACAGGTCGTGCTCCGGCTCCTTGAGGTCGTGCTTGACCTTCGCCTGCCCGTTCCACGAGGGCTTGCGCAACTTCACGTTCCACGTTCCCGGCTTGTCGGCCGACACGGCGGCTTCCGTCCGACCGGAGTTCGGGAAGTCGGACTTCATCCGGAACTGCACCTTCGAATCCGCGAGTCCGACCTCGACCTCGGCCGAGGCGAGCTGCGCCTGGTACAGCGTGTTCCCCTTCTGCGCGAAGATCATCCCCGGCACCTGGGGCCAGAAGCGCGCGATGTTCGGTGCGCAGCACGCGGACTCGCACCACTCCTTGCGTCGCTCTGTGCCGTCGCTCTCCAGCGGAAGCGCATCGAAGAACGTCTCGCCGGTGAGATTCGTCACAGCTGCTGCGTGGTTGTAGAGGATGCGCTCGACCGCGTCGGCGTACTTCGCCTCACCCGTGAGGATCAGCATGCGCTGACTCCACATCGCAAGCGCGAGGCCGGCGCACGTCTCGCAGCGCA
>JAYTBY010000710.1:0-6161 GCA_043736755.1 Planctomycetota bacterium
CGCGATCACGCGCATCGTGATCGGATGCGCGAGGATCGCGTCAGCGAGCTCGCGTCGACCGCTGCCCTGCGTGAACGGCGCACGCTCCTCGTCGTCGAGGAGGGCCGGGAAACGTGCCGGGACTTCGTCGCCCAGCTTGAAGGGACTGCCGCGCAAGTGCACTCGGATCGGTGTCGGCGTGGGCACATCGCCGACGCCGTGCACGAAGGCGTACTTCTTGGGCAGAGCTTTGCGCTGTTTCTTGACGTCGGCGCGCAGGGCTTCGAGTTGCAGGCGTCGTCTCTCGCCCAATTGGCGCTCGAGATCGTTGCCGTAGAACGCGAGAACTCCGGCCTTCTCCGAGTCCTCCATCTCCTGCGCGAGATCCTGCGGACTGTCGAGGTCGCGCACGAACACGTCGGTGTAGAGGCTGGCCTTGTCGTCGGGCAGGTTCTTCAGCTCGAGATCGCAGCCCGGGCAGAAGTCGTCGTTGGTCACGAACTCGTGCGGCAAGTGCGCGGACTTCCTCGGCTTGGTCGTCGGCAGCGCTTTCGCGCGGATGATGTCGTTCTCCTCCTCGAGCGCGATGTGCTCGAGCATCACGTCGACCAGTTGCTGCTGGAACTCGTCGGCCAGTTTCTCGGCTGCATCCTTGGTGCCACCGCTCGTGATGAGCGCTTCCCACTTGTCCAGGTAGCGGTAGTGATTCTTGGGCTTGGCGAGGAACGCGAGCCAGCGATCGAAGAGCTCCGGGTCGAGCTTGTCCTCGTCGACGACCCGCGCCTTCTCCTTCTTCGGCTCACCACTCACGCGCCAAGCCGCCTGCAGGTAGCGTGACGTCTCGAACGCGAGCGACTGCGACAGCTGATCGCGACCGGCCTTGTTCACCTTCCCGAGGAGCTTCTCGGTGGCCTCGAGCCGATCGAACGCGACCTTGTATTCGTCCACCAAGGACTGCGGGACCTGTGGGATCTCGGCGTAGACCGTGTTCTTGAACACGCTCGCGATCGAGTAGTAGTCCGTGGTCGGAACCGGGTCGTACTTGTGATCGTGGCAGTGCGCACACGCGATCGTCATCCCGAGGAATCCGCGCGACACGGCATCGACGCGATCGTGACGCTCGTCGGCGCGCGTCACTTCGACGGACCCGTTGTCGTAGAGCCACGGTCCGAGCCCGAGGAACCCCAGCGCCGGCAAGAGCCCCGCGCGCTCGCGCTCGTCCATGAGGTCCGCCGCGAGCTGCGCGCGGACGAAGCGGTCGTACGGCATGTCGTCGTTCAACGCCTGCACGACCCAATCGCGATAGAAATACGCGTTCGGGTAGGGGTTCAAACCACGTCCCTTGGGGTCGAGGCTGCGCGGATCGTCCTCGCCGTAGCGCGCGACGTCGAGCCACCAACGCGCCCACTGTTCGCCGTAGCGCGGCGAGGCAAGCAACCGATCGACGACACGCACGAACGCGTCGGAGTCCTTGTCGGCGACGAACGCGGCGACTTCATCCGGCGTCGGGATCAGGCCCGTCAAGTCGAGCGTCACGCGGCGGATCCACGTCGATCGGTCGGCGGCCGCGACCGGCGACAGGCCGCCGCTCTCCAACTTCGCGAGCACGAAGCGGTCGATGTCGCTCCGCGGCCAGCGCGCATCGTTCGTCGACGGAATTGCGGGCTTCGCAAGCGGCACGAACGACCAGAACGCGCGCTGCTCCGGCCCGATCGGTCGGCTCCCGGCGGCGAGTGCTGGGACTTTCTCCGGCCAATGCGCGCCGTTCTCGATCCAACGCGCGAGCGCGTCGATCTCGGCGTCGACGAGCTTCGCGCGCCGCTTGGGCATCTTCAGCTTCGCGTGCGTGTGTCGCACGACTTGCATGAGCAAGCTCGCTTCGGGATCACCGACGACGATCGCGGGTCCTGACTCGCCGCCCTTCATCAGCTCCTCGCGCGAATCGACGCGCAGCCCGCCGTCGGCGGTCTCCGCGTGACACTCCTCGCAACGATTCACGAGGATCGGCCGCACTTCGCGCTCGAACAAGAGCGCGAGTTCCTCGGCCCGCGGCTCCTCGGCCGCGTGCGCGAGAGCGAGGCAGGCCAACGCGATCGCAGTGACGGGCAGGGGATTCAAGCGGAGCTCATCGGGGGGGCGGAACGAGCGTGCACAGCGCTGGCATGCACCGAATCCAGCCGTAGAGTCTAGCGTTACGATGAAAGCCCAGAGTCTCGCGTTCTTCTCCGTCGCCGTGAGTCTCGCCTGCGTCTCCGCCCAAGAACCCGCGCGTCCGAAGAAGCTCGGCGTCACCTCCGCCAACGTGCGCATACCCATTGAGAAGTTGACTCCCGACGCCGTCTTCGAGATCGGCGGCACGCCCGACTGGCTGGCGATCGACGAGCACGCTTGGGTCTCGAATTCGCCGCGCAATAGCGTCTCGCGGATGGATCCGAAGACGAACACCGTCGCCGCGACGATCGACGTCGGCAAGGAACCGGGCTCAGGGCTGGCCGCTGGTTTCGGAAGCCTGTGGGTGCCCAACTGCGGCGACTCGACGCTCTCGCGCATCGATCTCGTGACTGGTCAAGTCACGGCCACGTTGCCGCTGACGATCGCCGACTCGGAAGGCGGCATAGCGACCGGCGCGGGCAGCGTGTGGGTGCTCACCGACGTGCGCAGCACGCTCGCGCGCCTCGACCCGCAGACCAACAAGGTCGTCGCGGAGATTCGCGTCGCGCCCGGCTCGCACGCCGTCGCGTTCGGCGAGAAGTCCGTGTTCGTCACGAGCACGAAGGAGAGTTCGCTCACGCGCATCGATCCGCAGACGAACCTGATCGTCGAGGTCGTCCCGGTGGGGCCCAAGCCGCGCTTCCTCGCCGTCGGCGAGGGTTCGGTGTGGACGCTCAATCAAGGCGACGGCTCGATCTCGCGCGTGGACCTCGCGACGAACAAGGTTGTCGCGACGATCGGAGCGGGAATTCCTGGCGGCGGGGGCGAGATCGCCGTCGGCGAAGGATCCGTGTGGGCCACGTCGTGGGACTACCCGATCACGCGCATCGATCCGCGGACGAACACGGTCGTGCAGCAGTTCTTCGGTCCCGGCGGCGACGCGATCCGGGTGGGGCTCGGATCAGTGTGGCTGTCGAACCTGAAGGCTGGGAACGTGTGGCGCATCGATCCGCGCCGTATCGAGGCGATGCGGCCGGATTGAGCGCGTCGTGAGACGCTCTTGGCGATGCGCGCGGGACTTCGACCGGTCATCCTCACGAACCGCCGGTTCAGCGGGGCCCCGAATCTGCCGCCGCCGCTACGCTGTAACGGCTATCCCTCGCGCGGATCCGCAGTTCCTCTTCCTCGCGAGCCCCCGGAGTCGAGGTCGTCGCATGAAGTCTCACGGTTTGTTCGTGCCCAGCCTGCTCGGACTGCTCGTCTGCGCCGTCGGAGCACGCGCCCAAGGTCCGAGTGCGCTTGCATCGCGCACGACGATCAAACCGATTCCGCTCCCCGGTCCGTTCAGTCCGACGACGCCTGCGCAGTTCGTGATCGCCTCCACGGGTGTCGACGACTGCTCCAACGCGAGCTCGGTCCCGATCGCCGGACCGGGCACGTTCCTCGTCAACACGATCTCGGCCACGGACAGCCCGCAGCTCGGCCTCGGCTGCACGCAAGCCCACCGCGATGTCTGGTTCGAGTGGACCGCGATCCAGACCGGCATGGTCGAGATGACGTTGTGCGGCGGCACGGCCACCGACACGGTGATCGCGGTCTGGGCCGGCGCAGCTTGCCCGTCCGGAACGCCGCTCGCTTGCAACGACGATGCGTGCAACGTCCAGTCGCGCGTCGTGTTCGCGGTCACGAACGGCAGTAGCTATCTGCTGCAGATCGGCGTCTACGGCGCGGGCAGCAGTCCCGGCTTCAGCGGCGCCTTCGACATCGTCGCGTTGCCGCCACCGCCCTCGAACGACGAGTGCGCGACCGCGACGGTCGTGGGCGGCCTGGGCGCATTTGCCTTCGACAACACGTCCGCCACGACGAGTGCGCAAGGCCAATTCGAGTCGCCCTGCTTGCTCTACGGCTCGACCGCGATGGAGCGCGACGTGTGGTTCGCGTGGACCGCGCCGAGCAGTGGTCTGGTCACGTTCGCGACCTGCACGCTCACGGGTGTCGACACGAAGATCGCGGCGTATCCCGGGGCGGGTTGTCCGGCGGCAGGTACTGCGATCGCGTGCAGCGACGACGCGTGTGCGAGTTTTCAATCGACGATCGAGTTCGTGGTCACGGGCGGTTCGCAGTACACGTTCGAGATCGCGGTCTATCCCGGAGCGCCCGGTGGTTCGGGCATGTTCTCGATCTCGATCCCGCCTCCTCCGCCGCCGCCGATCCGCGCGGACATGAACATCGACATCGGACCGACGGGGTCCATCCCCGGATCGACGTCCAACACCTACGCCGCGGCCGCGGGTCGATCGGGCGAGTGGAACGCACGCAGCGCGCTCGTCGCGACCAGCCAGCTCGACGACCTCGCGGGCGTACCCTGCGCCGTGGTGCTCACGCGTGCGGTCGCGACGCCGCAGGACCGCACGTTCACGAACCCCGGTCCGATGGGGGATGACGCGGCGCTCTTGAACGACGCACAAGACGTGGGCGGCGTGGGCGGCACGACCACGTGGACGTTCAGCAACCTCTACGGCGGCAACTACGCCGTGTACTCCTATGCCTGGGCACCGGACGGCGCGGCGTATCGCTCGATCGTCTCCGTCGTCGGCTCGACCGATCCTTCCCAGTCGGTGGGCGGCGCGTGGCCCGGCGCGCATGTCCTGGGCGTCACGTACGCCTTGCACCGCGTCGACAACGTGCCGAGCGGTGGCTCGATCGCGATCACGATCGCGACGGGTGTGGGCTTCGGCACGTTGAACGGATTCCAGCTCGTCGAGCAGTCCATGCCATCCACGCCGTACTGCTTCGGCAATGGCCTGGGCGCACCCTGCCCCTGCGGCAATGTGGGAGCGGCGGGCAACGGCTGCCCGAACTCGGTGAACCCGAGCGGCGCGAACCTGCTCGCGACCGGCGTCGCGAGTGTCACGAGCGACACGGTGCGGCTGCAGGGCAGCGGGATGCCGAGTTCGTCGTGCCTCTACTTCCAAGGCACGACGCAGGTCGCAGTCTCGTTCGGCGATGGACTGCGCTGCGCGAGCGGTGTGGTGATTCGCCTGGGCACGAAGACGAACACGAGCGGCGCGTCGCGCTATCCGGTAGCGGGTGATCTCGCGGTCTCGCTGCGCGGTCTCGTTCCAGCCGCGGGCGGGACGCGCACCTACCAGGCGTGGTACCGCAATGCCGCCGCCTTCTGCACGGCCTCGACGTACAACCTAACGAACGGCGTGGCGGTTCCATGGCAACCGTGATCGGTCTTCGTCGCGTCTTCGGTGCACTCCGCACGGCGCTTGCGCGTCCGGGCACGACGACGGACATGTCGCGCGGTGAGCGCTGTAGGTGTCTCTCGGATCGGCGCGCGCGGGTTCTCGGCGCGGCTCTCACTTCCCGCTCGCAAGGATCGACGACGATGGCTTCCCTCTTCTCTCTGGCGCACCTCTCCGTATCCGTCGCCTGTTTGGGCACCGCAGCCGGTGCCCAGTTCGATCCGCGTCTCTTCCGTGCGCCGCAGCAGACCGCGCCTCTGCCGCAGTCCGATCTCGACGTGCGGCTCGACGCGGAGGGTCGGACGCGACCGTTCGTGCGCGAGGCTCTCTCCGTGGCGCGCAGCCCCGTGCAATCGGCGGCGCGGGCGTTGTCGCGGCGAAAACTCTTCGAGCGCGTCCCGGGACTCGCGATCGACGATCACGAAGTCTTCGGCACGCCGCATTTCGTCCGCTCGACGATCACGTTCCTCACGCCGGTGGTCGCGAGTGGTGCAGCGGACAGCGAGCGCGTCGTGCACGATTTCCTGGAGCAGAACCGCGGGCTCTTCGAGGTGCCGCCGGGCGAACTCCTGCGCTGCCGCGTGTCGCGCGACTTCCGCACGGCGCACAACGGCGTGCGCCATGTGACTTGGAAGCAGCAGATCGACGGCGTGGATCTCTTCGGTTGCGAACTGCGCGCGAACCTATCCGAGCGCGGCGAGCTCGTGAACGTGTCCTCGACGCTGATCCCGCGACCTGGCGGTGAGTTCACGACCAGCCCGCTCGTGATCGCGGACCTTG
>JAYTBY010000711.1:0-2837 GCA_043736755.1 Planctomycetota bacterium
GGAGATCGAAATCCGCGGCGACTCGCAGTGGGCAGCAGAACTCGATCGCTGCCGTACCGACCCGATCCGCTCGCTTCAGCGCGCAACCGCCCGCACCACGCGGCGCAGGAAGTGCTCGAGCTCGCGCCGATCCGTCGTATCCGGCCTCACGCGTGCCCCGATCGCGGGCACGCACGCGCGCCCGTCCGTGTCACAACCGATCGGCACGCGCAGTGTCCGCAGGTCCGACGAGCCCGGCCCGAGGACGCTGACCACGAGCCCCACTCCGTTCCAACCGATCTCGAGCGTGCGCTCGGAACCGTCTACAAAACGCAGCAGATAACGCACGCCCGCCTCGGCCGGCCCATCGAGCGACAGGCACCCGGCGATCGAGACGAACACCCCGCGCGACAGCGCGACGGGCCCGGCGACCAGGTTCAAATCGCGCAGTCGCCGGAGCAGCGTGCGGGCGCGGTCCGCGGACAAGAGCTGCGAGTCGGGGGCCACGGGGTCGGGTCGGTCTTGGTTTGGGATCAGGTAGCTGGGCACGGGGTGCCGGTCCCATCCGTGGAAGTACGGGAGCGGGAGCGGGACGAGACCTATCGGCCCGAGCGCGTTCGAAGTTGACACTGCGATGGAAGTGGATTCCGATCTCATGGCTCGTTCCCCTGTTTCTGTCCCGTCCGCGAAGCAAAACTCTTGCCGAACACCACTCATCCCGGCCGCCGATCGACGATCTGCGCGGTCGTGCCGACCCTGGCACTCCTGTTCCTCGCGCTCGGCGCCGTCGCGGCGGCCGGCATGCGCAGCCAGGACGCGCCGGAGGCCGCGGACAAGACGGCCGAACTCGTCGCGAAGATCAAGGCGGACGGGGACCGCACGAAGGAGGAGGTCATCAAGGACCTCGGGGCGTTGCGCACGATGCGTGCTCTCGACGCGTTGATCGAGGCGTACGACGCGCTCCAGACGACGTTCATGAAGCGCGAGGTCATCCGCGCGCTGCGCCTCTTCGACGGCGTCACCGAGTGCGAGCAGAAGGCCATGCAGCGGCTCACGGACGAAGCGACGGCGGCCAAGGAGGCCGAGCTGCGCGCGGCGGCGGTCGAGTCGCTCGGGTCGTGCGCGACGTCGGGCAAGCACTGGCTGGAGCTCATCGTGAAGTCGCCGGCGGACGACGCCGTGCGCGAGCGCGCTTTGGCGGCGCACATCGGGCTCGCGAACGACGCCGATCACGAGTGGTACCGCAAGATCTGGAAGCCCAAGAAGGAAGAAGACGGCGACAAGGACAAGGCCAAGCCAAAGGTCAAAAAGGCCGCGAAAAAGGGTGAGAAGGACGAGGAGGAGGCCAAGCCGAGATCGGGCGTGGTGCTCAACTCGATGCGACTACTCGCGTTCAACGCGCTCTCGCCGCGCCTCACGATCGAGGAACTCACGGACGCAGCCACGAAAGAGGGCTTCGCGAAGATCCGCAAGAGCGCGCTGCAGGAGCTCGGCGATCGCGGCGACCCGAAGACATTGGAGCTCGCGTGGGACGCCGTGAAGGACGACAACGAGCAACCCGAGAACCGCGTCGTCGCGGCGCGCATCGTGGCTCGTCTCGAGGGCGCGAAGGCCGCGCCGGAGTTCATCAAGCGCGCGCTGCGCAACGACGTCCCCGTCGAATTGCGCCGCGGATTGACCGAGATCCTCACGGACTTCAAGGATCCGGAGGTCAACAAGCTCCTCTTGAGCGAGCTGGGTAAGGGCAAGGCGAACGACAAGCTCTTCCAGATGTACGCCGTTCGATCCATGCAGGATGAACGCGTGGACAAGGCTCTGTTGAAGATGCTGTCCGACAAGGAGCCCGAGGTCGTGGCGGGCGCGGCCAAGATCTTGGGTGAGCGACGCACGGCCGAGGCCGGGCCGGCGCTGACGAAACTCTTCGAGAAATCGAAGGAAAAAGAGGTCCGGCGCGCGGCGCTCGACGCCGTGGCGCGCATCCGCGTCGGGGACAAGGCCTGGGTCGAGGAGCTCATCACTCTTTCGAAGAGCACCGATCCCGAGGTGCGCAACTTGGCGTTGACCCAGCTCGGGCAGACTTCGGACCGGACGCACCTCGAGCGGCTCGTCACGGCGCTCCAGGACGCGGACTGGTCGACGCGCCTAGCCGCGCTCGAAGCGCTCGAGAAGATGCGCACCATCGAGGGCGTGACGGCCATCGTCGCGCGCATGGAGAAGGAGGAGGGACGACTGCAATCCGAGTTCGCGCAAGCCTTGTGGCGGCTCACGGGTCAGCCGTTCCAGGAGGACGCGAAGTCCTGGGCGAATTGGTGGGCTGGCGCCAAGGACAAGTTCCAGCTCCTTTCCGACGTCGACCTCGAGACCGTGCGCTCGGGCGAAGAGGAATTCCGTCTGCGCCAGACGACGCGGGTGAAGAGCGAGTTCTTCGGCATCAAGATCATCAGCCGTCGCGTGATCTTCATCGTGGACGTCTCTGGTTCGATGGAGGAGAAGCTCACGAACGACTACAAGGGCAAGACCGGTTGGACGCGGATGGAGGTCGCGCGCGAGGAGCTGAAGAAGTGCCTCGAAAACCTCGATGCCGGCGCGTTCTTCAACATGCTCGTCTTCTCGTCGGGCGTCGAGCGTTGGACCGACGGCGCGCTTGTGCCGTGCAACGAGGAGAAGCGCGCGGCGGCACTCAGCTACGTCGCCGAGCTCAAGGCCGGCGGGGGAACAAACCTCTACGACTCGTTGAAGGACGCGTTCACCGACCCCGAGGTCGACACGATCTTCGTGATGAGCGACGGTGAGCCGTCGATGGGCGAAGTCGTCGAGCCGCTCGTCATCCGCGAGCACGTCGGCGCCTGGAACGAGCA
>JAYTBY010000712.1:0-6157 GCA_043736755.1 Planctomycetota bacterium
GGGCGAGTCCGTCGGATCGATGCTTCAGAGCCTAATCGTCTTCGACCATGCGCTTCTTGCGCGCGAGCTGCAGCGCGATCGTGCGTACGTCCTCGGCACCGAGCCGGTGGAGTTGGTGCGCGAGCGTGCGATCCGCTTCGAGGTGCGGCAGGTCGCCGGCTTGCACGCGCACGTCGAGCGCGTCGAGGAAGTCCACGAGCAGTCGCGCATAGCCGGCCGCATGCGGCGTGGCGTCGAATCCTCCTTCGACGCCATCGAGAACTTGAGCCAATGCGACGCGTGGATCGGGGACGACGGCGAGCGCCGTCAATTGCGCGCGGTACTCCAGCTCTTCCTGGATCGCGCGCGGTGAGAACCCCTGATTCAGGGCGAGCGCCAAGACGCGTGGCCAGCGCTTCGCGAGCGGCAAGAAACGCGTCCGATCGCACAAATGGCCCTCCTCGTGCGCTGCGGATACGCGTACCAACTCGTCGAGGCCAAGCATGCCGAGGACTGCGCCATCGCGCGCGCGGTCGGCGAGGACGGCGAGCCGCACGCGCTCGCTCTCGTCGAGGAGCGCGGACGTCGATACGCGCGCCGGACGTCCATCGTCCCCGGGCTCCGTCTCGAGTCCGCGCACGTCGAGCGCGCGGCGCACGCGTTCCCGCGAGCCCACGAAACGCAGCGACAGCGCTCTCCATGTGGCCGCTTCGTGGCGCACTTCGTCGACGTCGATCCAGTAGCCCTCGTGGAGTGCCGCGCCGGCGATGCGTGCATCACGACGCCCGGCGCGACTCTTCAGGTCGGCGCCCTCGCACCACGCGATCGTCCCGTGCCAGGGGACGCCAAGGTGTCGGCCCGCGCGCTCCTCGACGAGCAGCACGGGGAGGATCGAACCGTCGGGTGCGTCGCCGGACAGCGCGCCGAACAGGCCGAATCGGCCCATTTCTCGCAGAAATTGAGCTAGCCCTCCGACCGGTGTCCCCGCGCGACCGAGGCCGACGGACTCGTCCTCCTCGCTGAGCACGGGCCCGGGATGGACGACTGTCGCAAGGCCGGCATAGGCACGTCGTGACGAGGCCGTGAACTCGGTACGCGTCGCTTCGATGTCCGTTTCCGCGTCGGTGAACGAGCGGAACTCGGCCGCGAACGGTGCCAGCGCGAGGAGCAGCTCATCCACGGTACTCGGTGTGTCGGACTTCGGGCGCAGTGGCGCGCCTTCCGCATCGCGTTCTGCTGTCCGTCGCGATTCGCGTCGCGCCTCGGCATCGATCACGCCGAAGAGTCGCCGGGTCGAGGAGAGAAACATGAGCCCCGCGAGTGCACGGGCATCGAGAACCGCTGCGCGGTCGAGGTCGAAGCTCGCGAGTCGCGCGGCAACGGCGCGCGCCTCCCACAACCAACCCGCATCGAGGAGTGCGGTGCACAACGACTCGAGCTCGGGACCGTCCGGCTTCGCACCGAGGTCGCGCGTCAGAGTGACCACGCGCGCGAGGCGTGAATCGACAGGCAAGAGGGAACCGTCGAGGACCAGTCCCGGCAGTTCGGCACGCCAGCGCTCCACCGCGCCAGCGAAGTCTCCCGCAGCAAAGCGCGCCGTGCGCAACAAGGATCCGCCCGGCGGAGGGGCGCCGCTTTCGTTCGAGCCACGCTCGAGCAACCCTAGGGCCAACGGTGTCGGCAACTTCTCCAGCAGGATCTGCGCGTGCAGGGAATCGCGGCCAGGTCCTCGGCGTGCTGCGAGCGCGAGCGCGACGCGATATGGATCCAGCCCGACGATCGCGCGATCCAACGCAGCCGCAAGTCGGAGCGTCTCATCGGCGGTCGTGTCGAGCGTGCGCAGGACCGTGAGCGCGCGTTCGGCTCCTACCTCCGCGACGCGCATGTTCGGCTCGGCCAGTTCCGCGAGCGCAACCTGAACGAGCAAGGCGACACGATCACCCGGCGCAGTCTCCGGATCTTCAGCCCGCGCCGTGAGCCGTGCCACCGCTTCCTCGAGACGACCCGCGCTCGCGTCGATGCGGGCCACGCTCGCGCTGAAGAAGGTGCGCTCGAACGGATCGCGCGCGAGTTCGAGCGCACGGAGGGCGGCGACGCGCGGTGCGACTTCCGCTTCCGTCCCACCACTGACGGCGATCCCGTGCCAGGCCCAGGCGAGCGCTGGATCGAAGCGCGTCGCGCGCACGAATCGCTCTGTGCCCTCGCGACCTTCCAGGCGACCCGCCAGATACAGCGTCGTCGCGTCGAGAGATCCACTTCGAAGCGCGTCGCGATAGGTCGCGAGTGCCTCGAGGGCACGCAGGTCCCCGCGCAGGATGTCGTCCAACGCCCTCTTGGGCGCGACCCAATCGGGAGCGGCCAGGACGGCGCGCTCGAGTTCGTAGCGCGCGCGTTCCCGAGCCGGTTCCCCGCCGACGCGCAGCGCGGCCTGGGCCAGAGCCATCGCGTCGGACGCTGCGGCCGGAACGGGCACCGGAGCCGGCGGTCGCGTGACGACGCACGAGGTCGCGGAGGCGAGGGTGAGGGCGAGGACGAGGCGGGGCACTCCCCGCCGTTCTAGAGATCCATGCGGCGCGCGAACAGGAGCACGCTCGGGATTTGCGATTCTGCGCCGCGCGACGGACACTCGCTAGGAGCATGGTGACCATGACTTCATCGATCTCGGCCGGCCTCGTCCTCGCGTTCCTCGCCACCACGGAGGCTTTGGCACCGATCCAAAAGGGCAGGGAGAAGAAGGGTGGCGTCGCGGCCAAAGCGGCGGCCGAAGTCCCCTTCGTTCCGTGGCGCGGCACATTGGCCGACGCGCGCACCTCCGCGAAGGAGCGCAACGTCCCGATCCTGATCCACATCATCCTCGAGGGCGAGGATCAGAACGACGAGTACCGCGACAAGATCCTGCCCGAGCCGGATCTGCGAAAGCGCAGCTTGGGCGCGCTCGTCATCGTTTCGAATCGCGGTCAGCACGAAAAGAAGCGCATCGACGTCGTCGTCGACGGCGAGAAGACGCAACGCGAAGTCTGCGCGGTGTTCCCGATGTTCGCCGCGTGCCAGGAGCACCAAGCGGCGTGGGACGAGATCTATCTCGAGTACCGCGAAGAGAACGGGGACATGCAGTGTCCGCAGACGGTGGTGCTCACGCCCGACGGAAAACCGTCGGGGCGGATCAACACGAGCAACGTGCCCGAAGCGGGCGAAATCGGGGCACTGCTCGTCGAAGCGATCGCCAAATCCGGGCCGGGTCTGACCGAGGATCAGTTGGGCGTCGTGAAGAAGACGCTCGAGGAAGGTCGCCGCGCGGCAGCGGCGCAGAATTGGACGCTGGCGTGGCGGGCCTGGACCGCTGTGCTCGCGATCACACAGAAGAGTCCTTACGCCGACGAGGCACGGAGCGAAGAACCGAAGGCCGTCGTCGGTTTGCAGGCGGAACTCGAGCGGATCGCGGCGCTACTCGTGCCGGGCACGGCGGCGAAGGGCTACGAAGCGTTGGTGAAGTTCCGCGACGAGGCCGTCGGCACGCCGGTCGAGAAGGACGTCGCTGCGCGCGTCAAGAAGGCCGAGGGCGACAAGGCGATCCAGCCCGAGCTCAAGGCCTGGCGACTCTCGGCCGAGGCCGACGTGCTCTTGCGCGAGGCCACGACGCTCTTCGACGCGAACGATGCGAAGAAGGGCGAGAAGGTCGTGCGCAAGCTGCTCGGCGCGCGTTACGTCGGCACCGGCGCGCAAGAGACCGCGAAGAAGCTCTGGCCTGCGATCGCGGCGGATGTCGAGGCGGGCGGGAAGTAAGAGCCCCTTTCAGAATGAGGCGGCCCGTCGAAGGCTGCATCGAATCGAGGCGAGCAAGGCACGCCGACGAGGCGTATTCGCCGCGCAAGACTCCGAGGAGGCGTAACGCCGCGAGGCCGGTTCGAGGCGGCCTTCGACGGGTCGTCTCATTCTGAAAGCAGCTCTAAGTCGCTCGCTACGAGCCAAGCGCCGTGACCGCTGCGTAGAATCAGCGCAACCCGCGGGAAGACAACGTCACGCGCGTCTCCTCGCGCTTCCCGTCGCGTTGGAACGCCACGACCACGACGTCGCCCGGCTTGTAGTGCTGCAACGCGTACGTGAAGTCGTAGATCGTGACGGTCTCGACCTCGCCGACTTGCACGAGCACGTCACCCGCGAGGAACCCGGCATTTTCCGCCGGTGAGCCCGGCGAAGTGCCGTCGATCTTCACGCCCGGTCCTTCGAAGGCGTAGTTCGGCACGGATCCGAACCAGGCGTTGAAACCGGACTGAATTTTCTTCTCGCCCGGGGCGGCCGGCGGCGGCTCGACGAACGCGAGCCGCCGGGCGGCAGCACCGCGACGCACGAGATCGAGCGTCAGCGCCGCGACGCGCGCCGCACCCTCGGCCTCGAAGCCCGCGATGTCGTCGCTCGGCTTGTGGTAGTCCGTGTGCAAACCGGAGAAGAGGTGCAACACCGGCTTCTTCCGCTTCGCGAACGTCGCGTGATCGCTGCTGCCCGCCATCGCGGAGGACGAGGCGTTCACAGCGAGCTCGAGATCGGCCGCGGGTCCCGCTTCGGCCAGCCACGCGCTGAATTCCGCAGCGGAACCGGCGCCGAGGATCTGGAGCTTCCCGTTGCCCGCGCGTCCGACCATGTCGAGGTTCACGTTCAACGCGACGCGCTCGAACGGCACGGTCGGATGATCGGCCCACCACTCGCTGCCGAGGAGTCCAAGCTCCTCGCCCGACCACAACGCGAAGAGTACGTCGCACGCCGGAGGCGGACTGCTCATGAGTTCGCGCGCGACTTCGAGCACGGCCGCGGTCCCACTGGCGTTGTCGTCGGCACCGTTGTGGATCGAACGCTTGCCCGGCGCGAGCGAACCCGTGCCGCCGAACCCGAGATGGTCGTAGTGCGCGCCCAGGACCACGACGCGCGAGCGGTCGACACCGGGCACGATTCCGAGCACGTTGACGGCTTTGCCCTGGCCGCGTTCGACGTCCGCCGACACGGTGAACGAGCGCGGGTCGAGATCGTCCGTGTCCGCCGGCCTCGTCTCGAGGTCGTGCGTCCAGCCGACGACCGTGGGTCCGAACACGATGTTCGCAGCTTCCCAAGTGATGGCGATGCAGGGGATGCCGGCCCGGCCGGTGCCGCCCTCGTGGAAGGCGAGGATCGGCTTGCCCGCATCGGAGGGATGCTGCACCAGGACGACCGCGGTCGCGCCCTTGCGCTTGGCGTTCATGATCTTGGTGAAAACGAGACCCGCACTCGCGAACGGATCGCCCGCAGCCACGAGGCGCGTATCACCGTGAGGATTCGCGGACGCGTCGCTCGCCGGCGCAGCGTGGGGATTGGCGTGCGGGTCCGCAGCGGCACCGTGCGGGCTCGGCGTGGCTTCGTTTGTGGCCGATGACTTCAACGTCGCGCTCGTCGGCGCACCGCGCACCAGGATCGCGATCTTGCCCTTCAGATCGCGGCCAGCGAAATCGTCCCAGCCCTTCTCCGGGAGCTCGATCCCGTATCCGCAGTAGGCAGCCTCGCCCGTGACTTCGCCCTTCTCCGAAGCGAACAAGGGTGCGACGTGGGTTTTCGCCACTTGGAAAAGCGTCGAAACCATCCCCGCAGCATCGATCGAACGGTCATGCGCAAGGAACGACAGTTCGCCCGCAGCCGGCTCGAGCGGCACGGAGAATTCCTGCTCGTACGAGCCCTTCGTCCCCGCCGGCTCGAGACCCAGCGCACGCATACGCTCGCCGATCCAACGACCGGCTTCGAGACCGGCCTCCGTCCCCGCGCGTCGACCTTCGCGCGCATCGTCGGCGAGCCAAGCGACGTCGGTTTCGAGGCGCGCGGCGACCTCGGAAGTGCTCGAAACGTCTCGAATCGAGCTGCAGCCGACGGGGAGGAGGACGAGGGCGAGGAGGGCCTGAAGTCGCATGAGACCCAGGATGCTACTCGCCCCGTGCGCTAGAGTCGCGGCGTGCATCTCCAAGTCCTCTCGAGCGGCAGTGAAGGCAATTCGACCCTCCTCCGCGCGGGCGAGGTGTGCGCACTCGTGGATGCGGGCCTCGGACGCGACGCCATGCTCGCCCGGATGGCAGCAGCGCGTCTTGGACCCGAAGCGATCCGCCACGTCCTGGTGACGCACGGTCACCTCGATCACGCTAGGTCGGCCGGCATCATCGCGCGC